>JABXIR010000239.1 GCA_013372965.1 Gammaproteobacteria bacterium | reverse complement strand
TCAGCGAGATAGCGCACGTCTGGTGAGGACTCATGCTGTTTGACAAACGCCTTAAGCTTTTCGACTTCGTGGTCACTTAGCTTGCGGGTCTTCAAATCGACCAACGACCAAAAGCCAACCGCCTGAAGATGGGGACTACCGCAATCCACGAGTATTCCATAAGCGCCGGCGGCGTCTTCTAGTTGGTTTAAGGCCTTGTACGCGTGGCCTGTCACCAACATAGCATCGAGATACTTGTCACTCGATGGAGCGATATCCACCACCGCGGCTAACGCTGCTTTAGGATTACCAGCGCGGAGCTGCATGCGGCCGAGTGACACAGAAAGATCATCATTCAGCCCCTCGGCTGCAATAATCTGTTCTATAACGCGAATCGCCTCGTGAAATTTCTCGCTGGCCATCAGCGCTTCTTTTTGTTCGTGTAGTTCGTTATGACTGCTCATTCATCGCCTTCTAAATCGTGATTGTGAAGCTGACTTAGTCAACTTCACTAACTTTAATTCGGAGTCCATCTTGGTTTTCGAGAAATAGACTCGAGAACACACCGCGTTCGATGGTCACTCTATCACCATCGCTAAAGTATACATTACGAGATGTTTCTCGTTTAAACGTTCGCCCTTGCTCGGTCTGGAAGAATACCGAACCCCGACGTGTGCGCTGCACCGCTGAAATGGTCAACGTCTGAGCATCCGTAATCACCTGCTCGTAAGCCTCACGTGCCTTTGTCTCGGCCTCTGCAACGACTTCCGCACTGAGTTCCACGTCGCTCGGGGCACTACCAACAACCGCTTCAGAGGTCGCACCTACTGGAGCCTCCATTTGCTCGGCGGGCGACGGCTCAACCAGTGAAGCATCGCTTAGCTCTGTGTTAGATGTACCAGACGCTTCTGACGCAACATCGCCCTCAACAGCACCACTTTCTGTCGTGACAGATGTCATGAAATATGAGTCGTAGCACGCAAGGCGTTCGTCGGCGTCCTCAATACGTGTGCACGATTCTGGGTTTGCCAAGGCATGAGCCGCGCCCCCAACAAACAACAAAGCCATCAAACGAGTTATGATTTTAACGCGCTTATTTCCCATGCCACTGCTCTCCCTTTAAATTCAACTTCTCTCAACGATACTTGCCCAAACCCAGCCTCAGTCAATCGATCGACCAGTGATTTAGCATCCTCTTCGGTCTTGGCGACGCTTAGCATCTGCTTAAAACGCTCCTCAGACGCTTGAAAGTCTGGCATGATCGCATCAATATATTGTGCGCGAGACGCCGAATCTTGGCGCAATATTTTAAAGTATCTTAATACCTGCTGGCAGAAATCCACCAAAATTGCATTCCTATCAGACTCGTCAACATTAACCACACTCGAGATAAGGTCATTAATCTTATCTCTGGCTTCGTTCGCTTTAGCCGATCCAGTCAGTTTCGACGGGTCACCGTCCACGACATTGAGCTCCGTGTCGATGGCTCTCAAGCACTCAACACCAATCTTAATCGTATCGTAGTCGAACTCACCAACGGCTTTTTTCGACATTTCAGAAATCTCAGAGCCGGCATGATGAACGAGCGCAGCTAAACGACCATTGCTCGCGATACGCTTAAAAAGCAGCGGGATCGACTTTGTTAAGTCGGAATATTCGAGTCCGTATATCGATAGCGCTAAATCCGGCGAAATGTCGCCGTCTGAGAACGATTCAATTGGCGTTCGAGAAATGATTCGAGCGTTAATCGAATCAGGAACCCGAAGGTCAGTTGGTATTGAAGCGGCAGCAGCGTCTACTCCTACGTACTGACCGGAGAATCCAGCTTCAATTAACACCTGAAGTGAAGAGGCATTACCACAGCCTACCTCTAATACCGCAGTCGCATCACCAACGATATTAACAAGCCAATCATGGATATAGCCACGGCTATACCCATTCGCAAAATATTCACCAAAAGTCGTCTTATGGCCTTTTTCCCAGTAATTGCCCCAGGCGTCCATAGTTCATTCCTCTTTACAACTAAAAAAGCCCGCTTTCGCGGGCTTTTCGGTACTACTTCGAAAGCTTATAGCTCGATAGAGTAACCTACGTAGATAACACGGCCTGTGTTGTCGTACTGGTACTCATCAACCTGCTCGCCGAATGAGTTAAGTAGCGGATCTTCATCAAGGATGTTGTTCGCACCCAAGGTGATTGCACCGAACTCAGCTAGATCGTAGCTTACAGTCGCGTTGTGAAGCATCCAAGCATCGAACTTCTCGCCACTTGCACGGCTCTCAGACTCACCGATGTAATCAGTGTTCCAAGATGCTGAGAAGTCGCCCATTGTCCAACGAAGGAACAAGTTCGAACGCCATTCTGGGAAGCCTAAAGTACCTGCAGCGTTGTAGATATCGCCAGTACCGAAGCCGTCTTCTGCATCGTAGTTGAGGTACATGGTTGAATTAGCTGCAACATCGAACATACCGAAGCCAGTTTCAATCATACCATTCAACGAGAAGTCAACTGCTTCACGGTTCACTTCCAAAGAAGCGTTCTGGTAACCCGCGTAAATCTCAACAACGTTGCCGTTAGGACCACGAACTACGTTTGATTCGTTACCACCAGAGTAGAAGTCAGAATCAAGCATGTCCTGTGCAGATACATAGTCGATCGCATCTTCGATGTCGAGTGTGAAGTAGTTAACACCCACATTCCACGTGTCGAAGAAGTTGTACGATGCACCCAAGCTGAACGTCTGCGAGCTCTCTGCGTCTAGGTTCGGGTTAGAACCAATGTACGTATCGAACTGACGCGAAGGACATGGAGACTGACCAGTCAACTGACAACCGTAGTTATCTGTTGCACCTTCAGCAGAGAAAGACGTTACGCCGTAAAGGTCTGAAAGGTCTGGAGCACGGAAGCCCTGGCCCATAGACGCTTTAATCGTTAGGTCGTCGAAGAAGTTGAACGTTGCACCTAAACGTGGTGAAACTGCTGAACCGAAGTCATTGTAATCATCGTAGCGGACCGCTGCATCAACCGTTACCCAATCAGTAACAGGAAGTACAGTTTCAGCAGAGAATGCTACTACGCTACGTGAGCCAGCTGCAGAGTTACCCGCTGAACCACCAACAAGACCCGCTTCTGACTGACCGTCTACAAGCGCCGCGTACTTCACGTTGAAGCCTTCAGCTGCGAAGTAAGACGAAGCCATACCGCCGTCCATTTCGAACATATCCCACTGCATACCGTAGAATACTTTCTGAAGGTTCATGCGGTCGTCGTTAAGAGTTGTAGACTTCAAGTTAGCAACGTACTGATCGTAATCAGTGATGTTGTAGTTGATGTTGTACTCAAAACCACCGTAGCTTAGGTAGTAGGTACCGATCGATGCTGAACGGTAATCCGAGTAGGTGTAGTAAGACTCGTAAGATAGAGAGTCGTTAATGTCACCACGGATACCGATGTTTACGTCGGTCATTGTGTCGTTTACAACGTTATCACGTGTACCGATATCAACCCAACGGAAGTAACCGTTAACTGCCTGACCGTACGGGTTACGTGGATCAGAAGCAAGAGCTGCACCAGGCGCTGCCGGAGGAGCGTAACGACCAAATGACTCGTTCTGCGCAATGATCATGTCTGCGAACAACTCAACGCTGTCGTTTACTTCAAACGTAGAGCTAACCCAAGCGTTTACACGCTCAGCAGAAGCACGGTTTGCAGAAACGTTCGCGAATGCGTAACCACAGTAGAAACCAGTGTCTGGACCGAATACTAGGTCAGACTTCATTGGACCAACGAACGAACCGTCGTCAACACAGTTG
>JABXIR010000089.1 GCA_013372965.1 Gammaproteobacteria bacterium | reverse complement strand
TACTATTGCCGTTAGCCTTAATATATTTAATATTTGCGTGCGTGTCTGAATGTAATTCATGACCCTCAAAACTAGGGATCGCGGCGTACTAGGATTATGAAGAGAATTATATTGTTGATAACGGTGATGATGGTACTGGCAAGTTAACTTCATCCAGCCAGACTAACGCTAGTTTCCCCATCCATCAACCCGTTGTCACGGTTTTCCAAGACGCAAATGCCCTATCGCGACGCCATCGTGTGAGCGCCGCCGAGCAAAGATGTCTTTGAATATTGAACAGATTATAAACTGCCGAGTGCACATTCAATAAATGCTGTGCTTGGTGCCTCGATTTAAATCGCCGCATCTGCCGCTCTCGAACTCGGGTGGGCTGATGTGAGGATTCTGACCGGTTGTTACAGTATTGCCTTGTGTCATGCGCAGTATCAGGAATTAAGTCGCGATGTGCCACGCTGTAGCTTCCGAGCTTGTCAGTAACGATCGCCCTCGGTTGTCCCTGCTTGCTCGACGCGAGTAAACGACGAAAGAAACGCTTAGCCGCCTTGGTATCACGTCGCCTTTGCACGAGAACATCAACGACGTCGCCGTCTTGATCGACGGCTCGCCATAAGTAATGCCGTTCACCTTTGATGCTGATGAATACTTCATCGATGAACCAACGGTCGCCAGATGCCTCCGCGTTGGAGCGCAATCGCTTCTGATAGATGCGACCGAACTTACGACACCAGGCGCGTATCGACTCTCGGCTCACTTCAATGCCCCGCTGTGCGAGCAAGTCTTCGACGTCGCGTAAGCTAAGGCTGAATTTGAAGTAAGACCAAACAGCGAACTGTATGACGTCGGAAGAAAAGCGGTGACGTTTATAGATACTCATCTGCGAATTATCGCTAAAGCCGAGTTAACTTGCCAGTACCGCTCTGAAAGCTGACTTGCGGTTAAATATGTGTTGCTCATTTGTGTACTCCATTAACAGTTTCTGGTTGGAGTAACTAAGTTATCGCCATTTTAAAAAATGCAAGTCGACGAAAAAGCAACTTAAAAGTCGTCCGGAGCAAAAGGTATCAAACAGCGCAAATAAGAGATAAAGGCATCGTGCCGAGAATGTTAGGTAGAGGTCAACAACGCCATGATTTTTCTATGGGAGAGAATTTTTTGGTCCATGTTTGGTCCAAATTTGGTCCACGGGGCAAAAACGTTGCTACGACGGTAATGCCTGAAGCAATGTAAGCTCTTGATTTTAAGAGGAAAAAATTGGTAGGACTACCCAGATTCGAACTGGGGACCTCTACCATGTCAAGGTAGCGCTCTAACCAACTGAGCTATAGTCCTAAAGATTGAGCGCAAACGAACGTGCAACTCAAGTAGATGACGCGCATTATAAGAACCCTCAAAAATGATGCAAGTATTTTTTTAAAAATCGAGTAAAAACAATCATTTGCGAAGTCTTCGAACTAGGCCCGCCACCACATAACCACAAACGCGTTACGTCTGATTGCGAGCCTTAATGAGCATCTTAAGTTCTGCGATTTCCTTACGCATTAACTCGATTTGCTCGAACGTTGCTGGGATTTCTCGATCAACGTGTTTGCCCTCTACGACTGGGTGGTTTGACCTCTCGTCCTCTTCGGCAAGCTTATGTTCCTCGGTCATCGTTTCGATCACAACGCCGATCATCATATTTAAAAAGACAAACGCGGTTAAAAATATGAACGTAATGTAGAACATCCAGCTTAACGGATGGACGGCCATGGTTTCGTACATTACGTCCGTCCAATCTTCGAAAGTAGCAACGCGAAATAGGGTTAACATTGCAATGGCAACATCGCCCCACAGTTCGCTGTTAATCTCAGAGAACCACAAATTACCCATTACGGCGTAAATGTAGAAAATGATAAACATAAGCACCGCGATGTAGGCCATTTTTGGGATGGCTTTTAGCAACGCGTTAATTAATAGCTTTAATTGAGGAACGGCGGATACAAGACGTAATACTCTGAATACACGCAGCAATCGACCAATCACGACGCCCTGACCGACACCCGGGACGAGACTCCCGATTACAATGATCGCATCAAACCAATTCCAGCCACTCTTGAAAAACTCGATCTTGTGTCGGTACGAGAAAAACTTGATGACGATTTCAACGAGAAAAAACAGGATGATAAACTGATCGAGCCAATAAATGGTTTGAGCGACGCTGCTCGGCAACTCATAGGTGTTCGCGCCGATCGATAAAGCGGCAATAATAATGACCGCTACGGTGAATCCCTGAAAGTATTTATTGTTATTGATAGCTGCCAATTTTAGATGCAACGATGAGATCATGCTTGTGTGTTCCTTAACATCGCCAACAAGGCGAATCGCGTTACCAATTTTAAGCGAGATAGAATGGTTCGCTAGAATAGCTAACCGCCAAACCGCTCGCAATAACTTGGGTGTAACCAATTTCGGTGGCTGGACAAAAACACGAAAACTTAGGTTTTAAACAGTTCGTCGCGCACTCTTTTGATCTCATCACGAATCGCTGCTGCTTGCTCAAAGTCGAGATTTTGCGCCGCGTCATGCATCGCTTTTTCAAGTGTTGCCAAATCTTTGCCGGCCATGGATGGATCAAGTGAAGATTTAGTGCCTTTACCACGCTTGGTCGATATTTTTTTGCCCGGGATCACGGCCGACTCTAGGATATCTTTAACCGACTTATGAATCGTTTGCGGTGTTATTCCGTGGGCTTCATTGTGCGCAATTTGTTTGGTGCGTCGACGTTCAGTTTCTTCCATCGCTCGCTGCATACTGCCAGTGACCTTATCGGCGTAGAGAATCGCCCGACCCTTATCATTACGTGCAGCGCGACCAATCGTCTGAATTAATGAACGATCCGAACGCAGGAAGCCTTCTTTGTCGGCATCGAGAATGGCGACGAGTGATACCTCGGGCATGTCTAAGCCCTCTCTTAGCAAGTTGATACCGACCAAGACGTCAAAAGTACCAATACGTAGGTCTTGTATGATCTCAACACGTTCAACCGTGTCGATATCCGAGTGAAGGTAACGCACCTTTACACCCTGCTCTGTTAAATAGTCGGTAAGATCTTCCGCCATCCGCTTAGTCAGCGTGGTAACAAGCACACGATCACCTTCGCCCACGGCTTTCGTGATTTCCGACATAAGGTCATCGACCTGGGTGGTCGCTGGGCGAATCTCAACCGTTGGATCAATAAGACCGGTCGGGCGCACGACCATTTCAACGACTTGATCTGCATGCTCAGCTTCATACTTCGATGGTGTTGCAGAAACGAACACCATTTGAGGCGCGAGTCGCTCCCATTCATCAAACATTAGCGGACGATTATCGAGTGCCGAGGGTAGTCGAAAACCGTACTCTACCAGTGTTTCTTTACGACTTCGGTCGCCTTTGTACATCGCGCCAATTTGCGGCACCGTGACGTGCGATTCATCGATAAACAAAACGGCATCGTCAGGGAGATAATCGAACAAGGTTGGTGGCGCAACACCAGGCGCTCGGCCGCTAAGGTAACGCGAGTAGTTCTCTACTCCCGTACAATAACCAAGCTCATTCATCATCTCGATGTCGTACTTTGTGCGCTGTTCGAGTCGCTGTGCTTCAACGAGGCGATCTTCAGAGCGCAACTGCTCCAAGCGCTCTTTAAGCTCGACTTTGATGTGATCGATGGCTGATACCACTGTCTCGCGCGGTGTTACATAGTGACTCTTGGGGAAGATCGTCGCTCGGGTTACTCGCTGTAACACCTTACCTGTTAGCGGATCAAACCACGATACGTCCTCGATCTCGTCGTCGAAGAGCTCGACACGTACTGCGGCGTTCTCGGAATCGGCTGGGAAAATATCGATTACATCGCCCTTCACTCGGAATGTCGAGCGTTGAAAGACCTGATCGTTGCGCGTGTACTGCAATTCAGCGAGTCGGCGAAGGATGTCACGTTGATCGATTCGATCCCCTTTACGCACGATAAGAACCATCTGAAGATAGCTTTCAGGGTCACCCAAGCCATAAATCGACGACACGGTTGCAACCACTAGGGTATCGCGACGCTCGAGAAGTGCCTTAGTTGCGCTAAGACGCATTTGTTCGATGTGTTCGTTGACGGATGCATCCTTGTCGATGAACGTGTCGGAGGCGGGAACGTAGGCCTCTGGCTGATAGTAGTCGTAGTAACTTACAAAGTATTCGACGGCGTTATTGGGAAAGAATTCTTTGAATTCACCGTAAAGTTGTGCCGCAAGTGTTTTATTGTGCGCCATGACGATCGTCGGACGATTTATTTGACTCACGACGTTCGCGATACTGAAGGTTTTACCCGACCCGGTAACACCTAAGAGAGTTTGATAACTTAAGCCGTTATTGAAACCCTTTACCAGCTGTTCTATTGCCATTGGCTGATCGCCAGCGGGTTGGTATTTCGAGTGAAGTTCGAATTGCTTAGTCATTACGGGCGCTCTCGTCGATTTGAACCAGTGTAAATCGCTAGGGTAATTGATGCTAGTCGAAGTTTTTATAAGTAATTCAAACAGTTAGAACGATTTTTCTGAAAAAGCGGTTGACGTATTAAATGCCTGAGTTATTATACGCGCCGAATTGAGAATTTCCGCCTTAGCTCAGTTGGTAGAGCAACGGACTGTTAATCCGTGGGTCGCTGGTTCGAGCCCAGCAGGCGGAGCCAAATAGCAAAACCCCGCACCTGAGAAGGTCGCGGGGTTTTCTTTTTTCTGAGCCCCAGATTCCCGCCACTCAAGC
>JABXIR010000175.1 GCA_013372965.1 Gammaproteobacteria bacterium | reverse complement strand
CACCGCCCAATTGCGAGCGCAGGTCTCGATCAGTCGGTCGTGCTAGGGCAAGTGGTTCATCTGGATGGTTCGTTATCGAGCGATCTCGACGGTGACTCGCTCACCGCTTCTTGGTCTATGGTTTCGAAACCGAAAAATTCCGCCGCGAGTTTGACTGACGTCCATACTATGCATCCGCAATTTACCCCTGATGCTGATGGTGACTACGTTGTCGCGTTGACCGTATTCGACGGCTCGCAGACGAGCGCAGTCGATACCGTGGTGTTATCAACCAACAACTTAGCACCCGTTGCTCATGCCGGTAGTTCGATGAGTCTGTCGGTTGGTACGGTTAGCCACTTGAATGGTTCTCAGTCGTCAGACCCGGAAGGACAGCCTTTAAGCTACTCCTGGTCGATATTGAGTGCGCCGGCAGGAAGCGCAGCGACACTTTCGGATGCATCCGTTGTTGCACCGGACTTTACGGCAGATGTCGCAGGTACTTATCAGTTCCAGTTGATTGTCAATGACGGCTTACTAGACAGCTCGCCAAGCACCGTTCTGCTGACCGAGGTTGATTTGAAACCTGTGGCAAACGCAGGCCTGGATCAAACGGCGCAAAGTAACGTGCTCGTGTCGCTCGACGGGACTGGCTCTAACGATCCGGAAGGACAGCCGCTCAGTTTCGCTTGGTCTTTTGTTTCAGTGCCTACTAACAGCTCGGCTCAGCTAACAAATGCGGATCAGGCGTTGGCCTCATTTACACCTGATATAGCGGGTGATTATGTCGTTCAATTAAAAGTGACCGACAGCTCTGGTCAAACGTCTGTCGATACGGTCGTAATCAGGGATTCTTCACGCAATACCATGCCGGTTGCCAATGCAGGCGGAGATCTTCAAGTAGACCTTGGTAAAGAAATCTTGTTGGATGGTTCAAAGTCCAGCGACGCTGATGGCGATATGTTGACATACCGTTGGGCCATGTTGAGTCGTCCTTCGGGCAGTTCTGCACAGTTAACCGCCGCTAATACAAGCAATCCTCGATTTACACCGGATGTTGAGGGTGACTTCGTGATTCAATTAGTGGTTAGTGACGGTCAAAGTGTGAGTCTTCCCGATGTCGTCATGATCCACGACACTAAGCGGAACCTAGCACCGACGGCTCTTGTAAGTGCCTCTGGCAATGGGACGACTGGTCAGGCTTACACTTTATCAGGGCAAGCAAGCTCTGACCCGAATGGCGACGCACTGAGCTATCGTTGGGCGTTTTTGGTGAAACCGTCTGGAAGCTCGGCGACGCTAAGTGACCCAACAGCGGTGAGCCCAACCTTTACACCCGACGTAGCGGGTGACTATACGCTATCGCTGGTGGTTAGCGATAGCTCGCTTAATTCGACTCCGGCGACTGTAACGGTGACTATCAACGATCCAGCGAAAGGTGCGGCTATCGTGTTGCCGAGTGGTCATAATTTGCTCATGTTGAGCGTGTCGGGAGGAGATTCAGGGTCAGGCTCTCTTGTTTCGATGCCTGAGAGGGATCTTAGTAAAGCAACCGAACTGTTTAGTTTTCACGGTGCGCCAGGTTTCAGTCTCTTAGGAGATGGTCAGTCACTCGTCGCGATTGAGTCGGAGGGATTGCTCTACGGAATGATCACGGAAAGCGGCATCTATGGTGCAGGGGCCATCATCACGTACAACCCTGCTACGAAAGAACTCAAAACATTGGCACACGTTCCTCACTTCGAAGTGAACGGATATAGTTTGGGAGATTTACGATCGAAACTATTGTTCCACCCGGATGGCAAATCCATTTATACCTATAGCCGTCGCGGTGGTACGAATGACGCGGGCCTTTTAGTGCACATTAATAATGATTCGCAGAGTGCGGATTACAGGAAAGTTAGCGTTATTGGCGAGTTTGGTGTTCAAGCAAATGGATGGCCTGGTACCGGTGCTTCTCCGGCGACAGATCTGCGCTGGAACGGTAACAATCGATTAATTGCTTTATATGGGCGTTCGATAACGCATGCGGCGCTTCCTGGTGTGGAGTTCACTCCTAGTGACTCGAACGATCTATCGAAGCCTTGGGATATTGGCACGTATGGACAAAACCCTTGGTCACGTACGCGGAGCTTTCTCGTCGAAAATGACGAGTTACTTATCATCACGTTTACCGACCCACCTGGTGTTAATGCGGTTACCCGAACAGGTGGAGGAGCTGGTTTTACTGCTAGAGATTGTAGGAATCCAGCGGCCGTTTTCTCGTGGCAGGCGCCTCGTGTATTTGCGTTGTGTAATCAATCGTCATCTGGCTCGACCCCAGTTTTACTGGAAACCAACATGGCGGCAGTTAACCCGGGTGTGGTTCATAGCTTCTCTAATTGGGGAGAAGTAGAAGTATCGGGCGTTACGACATCGACGAGCAATGGCACTTTGTACGTGAGCTATGATTGGGAAGGGGCGAGTGCCTTTTTAGATTTTGATGAAAAAGCGTTGCAGAATGCTGGGTTGACCCGAATTCCGTCAAATGTCGTTGAGGTTTCTTCGTTTGGCTACAACAACTCTTCCTTGATTAAGGGTAGCGATGAGTTAGGTACGATATTTTTAGGTGATCCGGCGGTATTGAACGACCCTCAATCGGGCGTAAACGACCAATACATTTCCGTGTTCAGTTATAACGGGGGTGACTATGATGCGGGCGCGATTTTGACCCATGATCGAGTCACCGCGAAAGTGACGTCGGAATCGTTAGGTTTCGAAATCGGTGGCTATCCTTTCGGTCGATTAATGAAGCTTACTAGCGGGGATTTTATTATCTCGGCACTAGAGTCGCAATCTAATCGTGGAGGGGGCTCGCCAATTGTCTATGACTCGGCAACGGGCTCTCTAACGGAAATTCCTCTCCCTCAGTCAGTGCGTCCAGGTCTTTCGCATGTTCAGGCCTCTAATGGCAATCTATACAGCATCGGCATGGACCTCCGAAACCGTAGCTATCTTGTCTATGAGCTTAATGGCGTAGACTACAGCACTCGAACGCTTGGAACACTTGCGAAGGCATCGATTCAGGTTCCTGAATTCGAAGCGTCAATCGACAGTGGTAATTTATGGGCACTTGATGACGGCGCTCTTTACTGCTTCGATCTAACGCAAAGTGTTAAGAACAGCTTCAACCTAGCGAATGCGGGCTTACAGCAACCAGTGCGAGGTATCGTATTCCCCGTGGATGGTGGCGATGGCTTTGTAGCAACTCGCGAGAGTAATGTGGCGGGCCAAGGTACAATCCAACGTATCTCGAATCAATGTTCCGCGATCTCGTTAACAGCGTCGGTGTCGGGGTTAACTGATTTGCCATCAACTGCGTTGTTAGCTGCGAGCGATGGCTTTATGTACTACGGAACGGACGGCGGTAAGTTGATGAAGTACGATGAGTCGCTCAATGCAGTAACAGAAGTCGCTGCATTTGCGAACACCTCGGTGGTAGGTTTCTTAACCGAGGATTCGAACGGCGATATCGTGGGTGTTCTTAGTGATGGTGATGTGGCAAACGATCAAATATTTGCTTACACCCTCGCGACATCAGCGACTGTGACTCAGGCAGTTCCTGCAGACACGCCTGTCGATATTCACTATCCAGGGTTGGTTGAGATCAACTAAGTCGATCAAGGGATCGCGCGGTTCGGGACTCGGAGCCCGAGCTGCGTGCTACTCTTTTACTTCTACGGTGCGAGCGCCGTCTTGCCAATTAATCTTCAGTTCATCTCCTGTCGTAACTTGGTTAGCGTGGGTGATGACCTGATCTCCTTTCGTGACAAAACCGTAGCCGCGTGACAGCGTGGCTAAGGGTGATGCGCCATTAAGCTTTGCGACTGCCATTTCGAAACGCCTTACTCGATCTTGAAAGACTGTGTTGACGAGTTCATGCATTCGCTGATCGGTTGTTGAGACACGATTTTGGGCACGAACTAGGCGTGTCATTGGATTATGCTGTTTAACATTGGCTGCCAACGTATCGCAGCGTGTGTGGTTAAACCGGAGCTTTTTAGTGATCGACTGCTCAAGTGATAGCATTGCATAATCAAGGTGCTGAGAGAGAGTTCGTAGCTTTTGAGCTGGGTGTGTTAATAACCGCTGTTGTTGTGCGACGTACTCCGCTTTCTTGCTAATCAAGTTCGTTGTGATCCGAGCTAAGCGTTCGTACTGCTGCGAAATAGTGATTAGCCACTGCTTGCTGTCGGGGCTTAATAACTCAGCCGCTCGCGAGGGGGTTGCCGCGCGAATGTCGGCGACGTAGTCGATGATGGTGACATCTGATTCGTGTCCGACCGCGGATACCACGAGCTTTGGACAATCGAATACAGCACGCGCTAATTGTTCGTCGTTAAACCCCCATAGATCCTCGAGAGAGCCGCCGCCTCGCCCGATAATAATCGCATCAATCGATTCGATACTCTCTGCGGTCTTTAGTGCGTTTAGCAACGAACGTGGAGCCTGTTTCCCCTGCACGACAGCAGGAATAAGAATGATCTTTGTAAGCGGACAACGCGATTCGAACACGGTGAGCAGGTCGTGAATAGCTGCACCGGTATCGGAAGTAATTAACGCAACTTCGTTCGGGTACTCGGTTAGCACCTTCTTATGGGTCGGATCGAACAGGCCTTCGTCTTGAAGTTTGTTATACAGCGCCTGGTAGGCGCGTTGTAACGCGCCAATGCCTGCGTCTTCTAAGTTCTCGACCATGAGTTGAAAGTCGCCGCGCGGTTCATAGAAAGTCGCTTGGGCATGAACAAGGACTTTGTCGCCATTCTCTACAGGGCAGTTTGATCGGATTACCGCTTGTTTGAACATGATGCAGCGAACTTGGGCTTGATCATCTTTTAGAGTGAAGTACCAGTGGCCCGAAGCGGCCTTCGTTAAGTTCGAAATCTCGCCTTCAATCCACAATAGCGGAAATCGACCTTCGATGATCCGCTTGGTGTAATGATTCAGCTTGCCGACTGTAAATATTTGCCGTTGCGTTTGGGTGTCGGATTTGTGCATAATCGATTGCTAACTTATCTTAGAGGCAACATATTAGAGTAGTAGGTTACTCTAACAGGTGTTGTCTCTTTTAGCATCTAAAGAGGTATGCCCCATGCTGCGAATCGCCCAAGAGGCTCTAACCTTTGATGATGTATTGCTGCTCCCAGGTTACTCGGAAGTAACCGCGCAGGACGTCTGTGTGAAAACAAAGCTGACGCGCAATATATCGCTCAATATTCCTATCGTGTCCGCTGCAATGGACACCGTTACCGAAAGTCGCCTAGCAATTGCGATTGCTCAAGAAGGTGGTATCGGCATTATCCATAAAAGCATGACGATTGAAGAGCAAGCGCTCGAAGTACGCCGTGTTAAAAAGTATGAAAGTGGTGTTGTTCGTTCTCCTATTACGATTTCTCCGAACGCTACCGTTGGTGAGTTAATGGAAATTCGTCGAGAGAATCGGATTTCTGGTGTACCGGTTGTCGAGGGTAATGATCTCGTCGGTATCGTTACGTCTCGTGATGTGCGTTTTATCGAAGATATGAGCACTCCCATCGAAGATGTGATGACGCCGAAAGCCGAGTTGGTAACGATTCTCGATGGTAAAATCGATCCACAAATCGTTGAAACACTGCTGCAAAAAAACCGCATTGAAAAGTTATTAGTGGTTGACGATGCCTTCCGTCTTACTGGCTTGGTAACGGTTAAAGACATCGACCTATCTGAGCAGTACCCAAATGCTAACAAAGACGCGGACGGTCGTCTTCGCGTTGGTGCATCTGTTGGCACGAGCCCAGACACCGACGATCGTGTCGCGGCGCTCGTTGAAGCAGGTGTCGACGTACTGGTGGTTGATACGGCGCACGGTCACTCTAAAAATGTGATCGATCGTGTTAAAAAGATTAAGACTGACTTCCCGGAAGTGGACGTGATCGCAGGCAACATTGCAACTGCCGCAGCGGCTCGTGCTTTGGTTGAAGCTGGTGCGGATGCGGTCAAGGTAGGCATCGGTCCTGGTTCTATTTGTACGACTCGAATTGTAACCGGCGTCGGTGTTCCCCAAGTTTCTGCTATTGCGAACGCGGTTGCGGAAGTGGATGGCGAAGGCATTCCGGTCATCGCAGATGGCGGTATTCGTTTCTCTGGCGACATTGCGAAGGCGCTGGTGGCTGGTGCAAGTTGCGTAATGATGGGTTCGATGTTTGCAGGTACAGAAGAGTCTCCAGGCGAGACCGAACTGTTCCAAGGCCGAACCTACAAAGCGTATCGTGGCATGGGCTCACTCGGCGCAATGAGCCGTACCAAGGGCTCGGCAGACCGCTATTTCCAAGATACTTCTAAAGGAACCGAAAAACTCGTTCCTGAGGGTATCGAAGGGCGTGTTGCGTATAAAGGTCCATTGAAGAACGTGGTTCACCAGCTACTTGGCGGTGTTAAGTCATCCATGGGTTACACCGGCTCTGCAAACATGGAAGCCTTCCGTACTCGCCCTGAGTTTGCAAAGGTCACAGCGGCCGGCATGAACGAATCACACGTTCACGATGTTCATATTACAAAGGAAGCTCCTAACTACCCGATGAAGTAGTCATCGTTTAGTGAGTATTTAACCGAGAGACGTAATTTATTTTTTGGCGCTCTCGGTTTTTCCGCTTTTATAGGTGGGCAAAAGCCCGTCTCATTACAAGGTTAAAGTTATGTCGACTGACATCCACCAACATAAGATTCTTATCCTCGATTTCGGTTCTCAGTACACGCAGCTGATTGCGCGTCGTGTTCGAGAAATTGGCGTTTATTGCGAAATCCTTCCGTGGGACCTGAGCGAAGCGGATATCCGTGAGTTCAATCCAAAGGGCATTATACTCTCGGGCGGTCCCGAGTCGGTTGCTGCTGAGAATTCACCGCGTGCTAGCGACTACGTCTTTAGCAGTGGACTGCCTGTGTTCGGTATCTGCTATGGTATGCAAACCATGGCTGAGCAGTTTGGCGGCAAAGTGTCGCCGTCGAGCGAAAGTGAATTTGGTTACGCGCGCGTTGCTGTCACGGGCAAAGACAAGCTATTAAAAGGCATCGTAGACCATGAAGGTGAGCACGGTCATGAGATCGATGTTTGGATGAGTCACGGTGACAAAGTCACAGCGCTTCCGGCAGGTTTCGAAGTCACCGCATCGACCAGCTCTTGTCCGATTGCTGCGATGGCAGATGACTCGCGTAATTACTTCGGTGTTCAGTTTCACCCCGAGGTCACACACACGCTTCAAGGCGAGCGTATACTCAAGCGTTTTATCGTCGAAATTTGCGGTTGTGATACGTTATGGACCCCCGGAAACATCGTTCAGGACCTGATCGCTCAGGTACGTAAACAAGTGGGCGATCGCAAAGTTTTGCTGGGCTTGTCGGGGGGAGTTGATTCATCGGTGGTGGCCGCGCTATTACACGAGGCGATTGGTGAACAGCTCATCTGTGTATTTGTCGATAACGGACTGCTTCGTAAGAACGAAGGCGATCAGGTGATGGCCATGTTCGCCGAGAATATGGGCGTAAAAGTGATTCGCGCCGATCGTGAGAAATTGTTCTTAGATCGTTTGGCGGGTGTCTCCGATCCCGAACTTAAGCGCAAGGTCATTGGTAATACATTCATCGACGTTTTCGATGAAGAAGCCTCTGCTCTGCAAGGTATCGATTTCTTAGCTCAAGGCACCATTTACCCAGATGTTATCGAGTCTGCAGCCTCGAAGCACGGCAAAGCGCACGTTATTAAGTCTCACCATAATGTGGGTGGTTTGCCGGAAGATATGGCGTTTGAATTGGTAGAGCCGCTTCGCGAACTCTTTAAGGATGAAGTCCGAAAGATTGGGCTTGAGCTCGGTTTGCCTTATGACATGGTTTACCGTCACCCGTTCCCAGGCCCTGGTCTGGGTGTGCGTATTCTTGGCGAAGTTAAAAAAGAGTACGCCGACATTTTGCGTGAAGCCGATGCGATCTTCATAGAAGAGCTGCATAAGGCCGATTGGTACCATAAGACGAGCCAAGCGTTCGCTGTATTCTTGCCAGTGAAATCTGTGGGTGTGGTCGGTGACGGTCGACGTTATGAGTGGGTTATCTCCCTTCGAGCGGTTCAGACCATCGACTTTATGACGGCGCATTGGGCTCACTTGCCTTATGAACTCCTTGGTCATGTGTCGAATCGTATCATCAATGAAATTAGCGGTGTATCTCGAGTCGTATACGATGTCTCTGGCAAGCCGCCAGCGACCATCGAGTGGGAATGATTCGGTTCATTGTGACTACCCTAGAAAAGCCAGTGTGATCGCTGGCTTTTTTATTGGCGCCTGTTGGCGTTCTGTGGTGAGTGGTTGACGGAACAGGCTGGAACACTCGGGAGTAGGGTAATCGGTCAGTCACACATTTATGATGCGACGTTTTGTGATAGCTTGCTTATACTAAGAGTAATCAAAACGGAGGTGATATGGCTTCAGCAGCGCGTCGTTGGTTGATCGGTGGTCTGGTCGGCCTGGTGTTCTTAGTGTTTGTTCTAATGATGTTGACCCCAGTTGTGGCGAGGTGGTACATCAATTCGGAGGTGCCGCAGCTGATTGGTATCGACGTCTCGGTCGACAATGTCGATGTGCACTGGTTCGATACCGCCGTAACGGTCGAAAAACTGAGGATCGCTCGCCGCGGTGAAGCGGCTTTACTCGAAGGCGCGAGCGTCGAAATCGATATCGATGTGTTGGAATTACTCAATAACCGAGTGATTGTTGAGTATATCGAGCTCGACGGTACGGACATCGATATCACGCGAGCGGACGGCAGCCATAATTTGGCT
>JABXIR010000094.1 GCA_013372965.1 Gammaproteobacteria bacterium | reverse complement strand
TTCGTGTCCTGGCGTGTCGAGTAAGTTGACCATTCGGCCGTTATACGGAAATTGCATCACCGACGATGTGACCGAAATGCCACGTTCCTGCTCCATACTCATCCAATCCGAGGTGGCATGGCGATCAGAACCCTTACCCTTCACCGTACCGGCTTTTTGAATCAAATTACCGAGCAGTAGTAGCTTTTCAGTAATGGTCGTTTTACCCGCATCGGGGTGCGAAATGATCGCGAACGTTCTTCGCGACTGAACGGCTTCAGATAAAGAAGGCATGAGTCATAATCTCAATGTAATACCAGATATTTTAGAGCGCCTTGTAAAGTCACTTTAAAGGCAACACGGAGGTCGGCCATAGTACATGAATGTGAGGTCGGAATACAGCGGATGACACGATCAAACGCCACTGAACTTGGGCTGGTTAACCTTCACGGCGTTCGATTCCCTGATTTTCGACTCTCATCTCGCTCATTAAAGTACTAGCTCACGTTAAATGATGCCTAGCTCGTTGCCCTCAGAATGACATATTGCGCGGCATTCGCTAGCAAATCTAACACTCAAAACGACACCAAACGACTCCCTGAATGAATATAACACCACCGGTGAGTTAGCATAGTTCAAAGGTTCGACACTCCGTCCCACGTTAGAAATGCTCAAGCACCGACGCGGCTCAACCTAGCGCACACGAATCAAAAAAAGCCACACGAATGTGGCTTTTCAGTGTATTAACAGGAACACACGCTAATCGCTCGATGAGTGATTTACCCGTATCGTCACGCGACTATTAACACGATTCCCAGCCTCAGACTCGGACTGGTATCGCTCAGAAATCGTACCGTCAGGGACGACCTCAATAAGGGCCTGATCTACTCCGAGAGAGAGTAAAAACGCTTCAACGGCCTCCGCGCGACCGCGAAGAATCGCATCGCTTTCGTCGTCCGCACGATGAGGCTCGACCTCGATCGACGCTACGTGCTCGCCTGTAAAAGCACTCACACGACTTCGAAGACGAAGCTGCTCACGATGTGAAAGATTCGCCGAGTTCGCCTCAAACAGTACAAAGAAAACGTCGCTCGTGGCATCTAAAGACTGCTCCACTCGACATCCATTCTCATCGACCGTCGTCGTTCTTGGAGTGTTATCACACAGGTCGTGCTGATTTATCACGCCATCACGATCGTTGTCCGCTAGCCCGTCACTGGAAACAAAGCCCCCTTCAGGTTCTCGGTTCGTTTCGCAGCTCATTAATAAAGGGGTCAAGAAAGCAAATAACACATAGGCTATACGTTTCATTTAGTCCTCACTTTCTGTCCAGTCCTCTGGCATAGCGACCGTAACCGAATCCAATAGCTTACCCATCGAGTACTGTACTCGATATTTAGCGATGAGATTTTGATAGAACGCTTCAAGATAACTGCGGCGAGCGGCAAACGTTTCACTCTTGACAATTAAAAGACTCAAGAGGTCTCGGCGACCGACATCGTACTGAGACTGATAGCCTTGCTCGGCTTCCTCAGACTTACGAACATTTTCCTCGAGGTAGACAACTTGCTGTTCCGTAAACTGAGCCGAGTACCAACTCGCCTCTACCGCCTGACGAACCTGTTGCTCTACGTCAAGTCTTGCATTCATCGCTTCCGCGATTCGGTGCGAACTTGAACGAATTTGTGCCGAGTGGCTGCCGCCCGAGAAGAGCTCCCATTCAGCCCTGAGCATGACGTGGTAATTTTCATCTAAGCCTTCGCTTCCGTCCGTGTTTTCATTGCGCGTTGCTCCAAATTCTACATAAACCTCAGGAGCGTGTTGTCCCGTCGCAGCACGATACTCTCGACGGGCCGCCTCAATGGCTTCCTGAGCACTTAAGATTTCGGGGTGATTCTCACGCGCTCGCGCAATGGTTTCAGCCAGCGATGAGGGCATCATAACGCGAGAGACTGAAGGGTCCGAAAGCTCATCAGGAATCTCACCAATCGTTGCAAAGTAGCGCGAACGAATCTCATAGAGGCGAATCTGAGCAGCAGCCGTAGACGATCGAGCGCTGGCTAATCGCCCTTCCACTTGCGCTAAGTCAGAGGTCGGAGCCAGTTGATTGCTGACTTTGTTAGCCACCGTATCTCTTATCGCTTGATGCTCGGCCTCATTTTGTTCCGCGACTTCGAGTACTTGACGAGCTAACAGAAGCTCAAGATAAATTTCGGTCGCCTCCATCCCCGTCTGCTCAGCTTGGGCATACAGACGATACCGCTCAGACTTTTCTTCCGCGGTTAGACGTGCAACATCGTTCACGGTACGTAACCCGCTGAACAAACTTTGTCGGACAATTAAGCCGAGCTCGGTGCGATCCAGTCGAGTATCCGTGTTAATGCCGGCCGTATAATCGGTTTGCTCCTCACCGATACCACCCGTTAATAACACCGTCGGGAAGTAGTCCGCTCTCGCTACGTTGGTGTTTTCTTGAAAGGATTGAACTCTCGACCAAGACTGCTGAAGCGCCGGCGACGTGTGCACGGCCTTTTCGATCGCCTGTTCCAAAGTATCCGCAGCCGCCAAGGGCGCCAACGCGAAACACGCTAGAACTGCACTCTTTACGATTACTTTCTTAACCATATTAGACTTCCCTCATAGAATTATACTTAGCTCTAAGGATTGGCTTTAGCCAGTATTCCAAAATTGTCTTTTTGCCCACAACGATATCCACTTCTGCTTGCATGCCCGGAATGAGATCGACTGTAGACTCGAACTGTGTCACGTTACCGCTGAGCTCAACTCGCCCTAGGTAGTAACTCTCGCCTTCCTCTCCAGTGATTGTGTCCGCACTGATTTGCGTCAAATTGCCATCGATACCACCGTAAATAACGAAGTCGTAGGCGGATAGCTTGACCAAGGAATCAAGTCCCGGTCGCAAATACCCGATATCTTGAGGATTGATGCGAACCTCCACAATCAGACTCGAGTCATCTGGCACTACTTCTAAAATCGTCTCGCCACCTTGAACGATACCGCCTGAGGTAGAACTGAGAATCATCTTTACAGTGCCACTCACAGGAGAGTTGAGCACGGTTCGGAACACACGATCACTAATGGCTACTTGACTGGAACGACGCTGAGCAAGCTGAGTGTCGGTTGTGTTCAGCTCGTCTTGCACTTCGCTTCGATAGTTGTCGACCACCGAGCTCAGCTCGAATTCATATTCTTCAAGCTGCTGAGACTTACGCTCCTGTTCAGACTTGGTTCGATCAAGCTCAGATTGCTTGTCAGTCACGTTACGACGCACTTGCAGCAATTCCACTCCAGAGATTGCACCCTGTTCATACGCCCTCTCGTTCAGCGCCAATTCTTCGCGTAAGTTGACCAAATTTTCTTCGAGATAAATGATGGTCTGAATCGTCTCATTCAAACTCTCTTGCGCTTGGCTGACGCGCTGCATCACCGTATTGGTCTGAGATCTCAGCGCAACAATCGATGCCGTATAACCACTCTCGATACTCCGTTTGCTTTCCGGGGTTAAGTCTTCTGGGATGTAATCTTGGAGGTTGATGGCCGACGCGCGTCCGGTCTCTGACATCGTCTCGGTCGCCGCTAGCTGCGCTCTTAGCCGAGCACGAACCGCTTCTAGCCCCTCGATCTCTTCCTCTAGCTCCGACAGTGCCGATCTAAATGCAATATCATCGAGCCTGACCAGAGGCTGACCCGCCTCAACGTACTCACCTTCATCGACGAGAATCTCTCGAATAATACCGCCCTCGAGAGACTGTATCGCTTGTACGTCCTTTTGTGTCTTCACCTGTCCGACGCCTTTAACGACCTCGTCGATCGTTGCGAAATTACTCCAGACCAATACTACGACCACAAAGGACAGAACAGTGTAGATAATGAAATGTGAGCGCCTTACATCTGATTTAAGCGACATCTTTCTTTGCTCCCGCTTTTGCGCCAGGGCTACTACCCTGGAACAATTTATACGTCGGTCCGTCGAACCGAACTTTACCTTTATCCAATACAATTGCTCTATCAAACAACTTGAGAATAGACGGACTATGAGAACTTACCACCACCGTTTTAGATTTATCTAAACGGGCAAGGTAATTTAAAAATTTCGCTTCAGACTCTTTATCCAACATTGAGGTTGGCTCATCTAGAATCATTAACGAGGCATTCTTAACGATTGCGCGGGCCAGCGAAATGGTTTGCGCCTGGCCTCCAGAGACGCCTCGGTTTCCCTCTCCGATGACATAGTCTAGCCCGCCCTCAAAACGCGCTAGCGCATTATCGAGCCCACACTCACGTATCGCTTCGACAACCGCTCGATCATCAATTTTAGAGAGACCCAGAGTAATGTTTTCGAAGATCGAGCCTTTAATTAGCGCTGGAGCCTGAGTCACGGTCGCGATGTTTTGGCGCAACAAGTCCGTGTCCCAGTGATTCGCATCTAAGTTGTCAAACAGAAGGCGCCCTTGTGTTGGTAAGTAAAGTCCCGAGAGCAAATTGAGCAACGTCGATTTGCCCGAGCCCATATTGCCTACGAGTGCGATTTTCTCACCCGGCTTTATTGAAATGTTTAAGTCCTTAAGAACTTCCGTCTGAGAGTTGGGGTAAACAAACGACAGTTCTTCCAAACGCACATCACCCTCGAGGAAGTGACGCTCTACGATGGTCGCGTTTGGGGCTCTCTCAGGCTCGGCTGACAGCAATTGATCGACACTTTCAATGCCCGATTTCGCTTGCTGATAGCGCGTAAGAATCGTAGAAAACTGCATAACGTACTGAACCGAGCGTGATGCTAGCATCATCGAAGCGATCAAACCGCCCATCGTCAGCAGACCATCTGAGATCAAATAGACACCGGCAATTACGGTGGCAATGGACACAAGTTGCATCACGAGCTGAGTCGAACTGGTGATTTTCGTCGTTAAAGTACTGGTGGCGTAACCTACATTGGAGCAATCTTTGATATCACTGCGCCAGCGTTGAAGCATGGTCGGTATTGCATTAGACGTTTTCAGTAAATCCGCCATCTGCAGCGCCTCAAATACCGTACCCGAGCGGCGAGCCTTTACCTCAAACTGCTTTTGTACCTGCTCACCCAGACGACGTTGACTGTAGACTGAAATACCGATCATGATAATCATTGCGGTGATGGGCACCAATACGATCCAGCCACCGATGGCCATAACAACGGCCAAGAACAGAAGCGAAAAGGGTAGGTCGACCAGTGTCGTTGAGGTTGCCGACATCATAAACTCACGCACGCCATCGAAATCTGAGAATGACTTGGAGTAACTACCGATCGACGCGGGCTTTTGTTCAGCGCGAGAGCGCAACACACGCTCCATCAGCTTCATCGATAGCTCTTCGTCGATCTCCTTGCCAACTCGATCGGTGATCTGAGCGCGCGCGACTTTTAGAACCCAGTCATAGCACATGCCGACCAGAATGATCGACGCCAACACCCAAAGCGTTTGGAATGCGCTGTTGGGTACGACTTTGTCGTAAACATTCATCGAAAAGAGCGGAATCATCAACGCCACGATGTTGATCACGACTGACGCTAAGATCACGTCACGGTAGTACTTCTTGTAACGTTTTAATGCGGTAGACAGCCAAACTCCAAACGGCTTGAACATGTACTCCTTTTCGGTACGCGAGTCGACCACTTTGTAAAAGCTCGTTGCTTGCTCGAGAAGATCCTCGAAGGAAAGGGAGAGCTCTTCCGTTGGACGTTTCGATTCGATTATCTTAAAGAAATGGCTCGTCGAATTATGAATCAAAGCGATGTCTTCGCCGAACACAGCGATCACGGGTAGGTTCACCTTTAGATCTTCGCTTTCTTTAACATCCTCTTCGAACGCTTCGAGCTCCGAAGCCCTACTTTTCAGAAGCGACCCAAACGTTACGGAATCAGCGCCCTCGTCATCATCCGCTTTAAATTTCTTATTGGTACTTCCAACCAAAGTGCCGAATACATCAGCGAATTCAGGTTGAACGTTAACTTCAAGTACGTCAGAGAGTTTCATTAAATTGATTACCTGCGCCTAAGATTTGCTAGTTCATAAAACAACCTTAGACCCGTTTCAGTCGTCTGCAACTTGAATGAGCAACAATTCGTCGTTCACCCCTAATTTTATGCCATTTTTTGCGAAAATCTCGCTTTACAGCCTGCGTTTTAGACCCCCGAGAGAATGCTCGATATGACCCCAAAAGAGCTG
>JABXIR010000133.1 GCA_013372965.1 Gammaproteobacteria bacterium | reverse complement strand
GGGGCTTGAGTTTGCATCGGTACCCGATGAATCGGCCGAGACGCGTGCTTCTGAGCCGGTTGTATCCACCAAAGATGACGATGTTTTGTTATCACTCGAAGAGTTTGATTTGGGTGTGCCTGACCTAGGCGATGACGACGAGAATGAGTCGCTTGTTTCGGATACTTCGGTTTCGCAAGAGCCAAAGTCTACTGTATCAATTGAGTTGGAGTTACCAAGCGATGACGATGACCCCATCGGCACCACCTCTGACGAGATCGACACAGCTCCCGATGACGCACCAGGATCAGTTGACTTTGGAAACTTGTCGTTAGCCCCGCCTGACCCAGGCAGTCTAGAGTCGAAAGAAGAGGTCAAGCCAGTAGAAATTGGAGATTTAGGCCATTTGTCGCTTGCGCCTCAGGAAGTCGATAACGACAAGAAAGACTAGCGACATGACAGTAGTGCGGGCGTTCAGTCCACACATTTAGAGTAAAAAAAACCGCCTCGATGGGCGGTTTTTTTATGAGCGTCGATTTACGCCATTGCCACTTCTGGAGCAACGAAGTCGTAGCCAAGCGCCACAGCAACTGCTTCACACGTAATCTTGCCAGCGTGAACGTTGAGACCGTTGCATAGGTGAGCGTCGTCTTCGATCGCTTTCTTCGCGCCTTTGTTTGCTAGTGCAACAGCAAACGGAAGTGTCGCGTTAGTCAACGCCATGGTAGAAGTACGCGCAACACCGCCTGGCATGTTTGCTACACAGTAGTGGATCACGCCTTCTTCAACATAGGTCGGCTCTTGGTGAGTCGTCGCACGTGAAGTTTCGAAACAACCACCTTGGTCGATCGCAACGTCAACGACAACCGCGCCGTCTTTCATTGCTTTTAGGTGACCGCGGTTAAGGAGCTTAGGAGCTGCTGCACCTGGAATCAGTACTGCGCCAACCACTAGGTCAGCTTCTGAAGAGTACTGTTCGATCGCGTCAGAAGTTGAGTAAACTGTACGTAGACGGCCGTCAAATTCTGAGTCAAGCTGCTTCAAACGAGTGAGTGAGCGATCAAGAATCGTCACGTCAGCACCCATGCCTACAGCCATACGAGCTGCCTGAGTACCTACTACACCACCACCGATGATAAGAACTTTAGCTGGAGCCACACCTGGAACACCACCAAGTAGAACGCCAGCACCACCCTGAGCTTTTTCTAGGTGATGTGCACCTGCTTGGATTGACATGCGACCAGCAACTTCCGACATAGGCGCAAGCAATGGAAGCGTGCCTGCGTTGTCAGTAACTGTCTCATACGCAATAGCAGTACAGCCAGACTTAACAAGCAACTCGGTTTGCTTTGGGTCTGGAGCGAGGTGAAGGTAAGTGAACAGCAACTGGCCTTCACGAAGCATTTCACACTCTACCGGCTGAGGCTCTTTTACTTTGATGATCATGTCTGCGCGTGCGAAGATCTCGCTCGCTTCGTTAACGATCTCTGCACCAGCTGCAACGTACTGATCGTTGTCAAAACCGATCGCAGCACCGCCGTTGTTTTCAACCATGACACTGTGGCCGTGAGCGATAAGCTCTTTTACGCCAGCTGGTGTTAGACCGATACGGTATTCATGGTTCTTGATTTCTTTAGGTACACCTACCAACATTTGAATCACCTCTGCAAATTACTCTACAAATTAAAGTTATAGTGTTTATCGAATGCGATCATTATAGGTGGCAAATTCGAGTGGGTTATCTTTGTTTTCGTATTTTCGTAGAGAATCTTTCTTTTTTTGTTTAGAATTTTGGATGATTCTTCTAATGTGATCAAATTGTCGGCGGTTTTTTGATGCGCGAATTAAATAAGATTGATAAAAATATTTTACGGCTGTTGCAAAAAAATGGACGGCTAAGCTACGCGGAACTGGCTCGGCAAGTTGGACTGTCCACCACACCGTGTATGGAACGTGTTAAACGACTCGAGCGTGATGGTGTCATTAAGGGCTACACGGCAATAATTGAACCCGGCTATCTATCCGCGGGTCTGGTGGTGTTCGTGCAAATTCGCCTCGCACGAAAGGCGCAGGGCATCTTTAAAAAGTTCCGTGAGCAAGCCATCGCCCTGGATGAGGTGCAAGAATGCTACCTTGTCTCCGGAAACTTTGATTACCTGATTAAAGCCCGTGTCTCAGATATGCCTGCCTATCGCCGCTTTTTGGGTGAAACCCTTCTCACCCTGCCTGATGTTCAAGAGTCCACTTCTTATGTGGTGATGGAAGAAGTCAAAGAGACCTTGCAGGTGTATATTCCCGATGTCTAAAACATCCACAGCAGTAATCCGTAATGCAACCGTTGCCGACGTCCCACTGATTCGCGAATTGGCCCATGCCAGCTGGTGGGCACACTACCCCGGTATCATTTCAAAGCCGCAGATCGACTATATGCTCGACTGGATGTATAGCGAGTCCCAATTGAGAGAAGACCTCGACAAGGGGGTTGAGTATCTAATTATAGAGCTTGGAAAACCAGTGGGTTTCGCGGGATGGGAGTGCGACTTTTCTCGAGCTACCGCCAAACTGCATAAACTCTACTTAGTGCCCGAGGCAATCGGCAGCGGTTACGGACGGTTGTTGCTGAGTGAGGTTTTAAACCGAGCAAAGCAAACGGGTATGAGCCGTTTGGAGCTTGGCGTCAATAAACATAATCACCGTGCTATCAAGGCCTACGAAAGCTTTGGCTTTCAACGTCAGTCGTCGGTTTGCAATGATATTGGTCACGGTTTTGTCATGGACGATTACATCTATACGTTGCAGGTTTAGTTTATTCACAGTGCTTATATAGGTTATCGCCGAAAGGGGGGTCGTTTAATCATTGGATGACGCTAAGATGAAATGAAGCGACCGAGATGAGTCGTCATAACGGGATACACGCTGGCATACCAGCATAGGGAGTAACGATGGATAATTATCAAGCAGTTCACGGCATCAATGTAGCCAGTCCACTAGTCAAATTTTTAAACGATAAAGTGCTTGATCGCATTGGTGTCAGTCGTGAAGACTTTTGGCTAGGTTTTGCTGAAATCGTCGTTAAGTTAACTCCTAAAAATGCCAAATTACTGACCCGACGAGTTGAACTTCAGAATGCGATCGATGCTTACCATCGCGAGCAGGACGGTAAAACAAGCTTCGATGACTACAAGCGGTTTTTAAAAGAGATTGGCTATCTAACCTCAAAACCGAGCAAGTTTGAAGTGTCGACCTCGCGTGTCGATACCGAACTATCGAAACAAGCCGGCGCGCAGTTGGTCGTGCCCATTATGAATGCGCGCTATGCCCTTAATGCTGCCAATGCGCGCTGGGGTTCACTTTACGATGCTCTTTATGGTACCGATGTGATTCCTGAAGACGACGGTGCGACCAAGACTAAAGCTTACAATCCTAAACGCGGGGAGGCGGTCATTGCTTACGCTAAATCCTTGTTAGATCAGTTTGTACCGTTGACCAAGGGCTCTCACCATAATGTGATTTCCTACCGAGTTGGTAGCGAAGGCCTGGTGGTGGAACTCATCTCTGGGGAACACAGTAGTTTACGCTCGGACAGTGCGTTTGTCGGCTATCAAGGTGATGCGTCGAGTCCGTCGTCGATTCTTTTAAAACACAACGAGCTTCATATCGATGTGCAAATCGATTCGAGCACGGTGATTGGCGCGCAAGATCGAGCGGGCGTTAAAGACATCGTACTGGAATCGGCGCTCTCAACGATCATGGATTGTGAAGACTCCGTCGCCGCAGTCGATGTTGAAGACAAGTTAGTCTGTTACGAGAATTGGCTCGGATTAATGGATGGCAGCCTGCAAGAGACCGTTGAAAAACCTTCCGGTGCGATGATTCGCTCGTTAAACCCTGACCGACATTACCTGAGTCGAGATGGCGAGACGCTTGTCCTGAAAGGTCGCAGTCTTATGTTCGTGAGAAACGTCGGCCACTTGATGACGACGGATCTCGTTACGATCGATGATGCCGAGGCGCCTGAAGGCATTATCGACGCGATAGTTACCAGTGCGATCGCGATGATCGATGTCCTTGGTAAAGGCCGCTTCGCTAATTCGAGTGAAGGCAGTATCTATATCGTAAAACCTAAGATGCACGGTCCAGAGGAAGTGGCATTTGCGAATGAACTGTTTGAAGAGGTTGAGGGCTTACTGGGTCTTGAGCGTGGCACCATTAAGATGGGGATCATGGATGAAGAGCGCCGCACTTCAATTAACCTCAAGGCCTGCGTTTATGAAGCACGCGAGCGTGTTGCATTTATTAATACTGGCTTCTTGGATCGAACCGGTGATGAGATTCATACGTCGATGCTAGAAGGGCCGTTCTTGCCGAAAGCACAGATTAAACAGGCGCCTTGGTTAGACGCGTATGAAAAGTCAAACGTTGACGTAGGTCTGAGTTGTGGGCTGGCGGGTCGCGGCCAAATCGGCAAAGGCATGTGGCCAATACCAGATCAAATGGCCGCGATGATGGAGCAGAAAATTGCGCATCCAACGGCGGGCGCCAATACCGCGTGGGTACCTTCGCCGACTGCGGCAACCTTGCACGCGATTCACTATCATCAAGTTAAAGTGTCAAGTCGCCAAGCAGAGCTTAGTAATGACATCCAAGATCGAGTCGATACCATTCTCGAGCGCCCGTTGTTGCCAGAGTCTATGAACTTAACCAATAGTGAAATAGCCAACGAGCTAGATAACAACATACAAGGTATTCTGGGGTATGTGGTACGATGGGTTGATCAAGGTGTCGGCTGTTCAAAAGTGCCCGACATAAACGACGTGGGCCTTATGGAAGATCGTGCGACGCTCCGTATTTCCGCGCAACACGTTTGCAATTGGCTGGTACATGGCATTATCACAGTCGATCAAGTTGATGAGTCTCTCAAACGGATGGCCCAAAAAGTCGATGTTCAAAACGCCGATGATCCTCTATACCGTTCTTTGTTAGAGGATGGTGGCAGCTTGGCGTTCAACGCTGCGCGCGATCTAATCTTGCAAGGTGAGACGCAACCGAGTGGCTATACCGAGCCTCTACTTCACGCGTACCGCCGGAAAGTGAAAGCAATGAAGGCGG
>JABXIR010000060.1 GCA_013372965.1 Gammaproteobacteria bacterium | reverse complement strand
GCGTGCCTCTTCGATACGCATTTTGTCGGCATGTGTTCGATCCGACGCAGACAATATCCGACGCTGTAAATCATTGATTTCTTCATTGATCTCACGGCGCCGTGATTCAGCGTGTTGACTGGCCTGTTGGAGACGCGCGATTTCAGCACCCATTTGGAAGTACTTTGCTTGTACTTCATCGAACACCGATTTCTGCTCTTCCGATAGCGTCTTTAGAGCATCGATTTTTGACGATGACGCCATGCGATTCGACTTAAGACGATCAATCTCGCATTCATGGTTTTGAATCTTTTGGTCGTAATTACTGCGGCTTAAATCGAGCTGTAACCACTTATGTGCGATCACCTTATGTTTTAGCTCACGCTCGTCCTTGCGCCAAGCGCGGTATTTCTCGGCCGACGCAGCCTGGCGGGCTAACCGTTCGAGCTGACGGCCAAGCTCATCGCGAATATCGGTCAGCCGTTCCAAGTTTTCACGAGTACGGCGAATTCGGTTTTCGGTGTCGCGCCGCCGCTCTTTGTACTTAGAAATTCCAGCCGCCTCTTCGATGAAAATCCGCAGCTCGTCGGGCTTCGCCTCAATTAAACGTGAAATCATCCCCTGCTCAATGATCGCGTAGCTACGAGGACCTAAGCCCGTACCTAAGAAGATATCGGTAATATCTTTTCTACGACACTTGGTGCCATTGATGTAGTAGGTATTTTGAGCATCGCGAGTGACTTTGCGCTTAATTGCGACCTCAGAGAATTGGTTCCACTCGCCTTGAATGGTGTGATCGGAATTATCAAAAACGAGTTCGATTGATGCTTGACCCGCAGGCTGTCGAGAAGATGAACCGTTGAAAATAACGTCGGTCATCGACTCACCGCGAAGGTTCTTAGCCGACGATTCGCCCATAACCCAGCGAACGGCATCGATCACATTTGATTTACCGCAGCCGTTTGGGCCTACGACCGCACTTAAATTAGTCGGAAATTGTACCGTCGTCGCATCGACGAAGGATTTAAATCCGGCTAATTTGATCGATTTTAAGCGCATAGAGCAGTCGGTCCTTCGAAACGGTTATTAGATAACCCACAAAGTTATTTATTATTCGTTCTAATTTATTGTACTTCGCGGTCAATGACAACATCTAGTAACTCATCACCCACTTCGGCACTAAATGTAGCGCTTTTAAAATCACCAGCCGATTGCATTGCGGTACCAGATTTTGAAATGAACGCCTCAACCTCGACCTGAGGGAACGCACTCAAATTACGACCTTCGATCATTTGATCACGATCACTGAAAACCAACGAAACTGGGAGTTCGGAAACCGACAAACGTCGAGCCGCGACTGGCGCACCGCCCGTTAACGGCCTGACAACCACGAACACGACATCCTCTTGTTGAACCGCGTCAGCTAAGTCAGACGAGAGGGATAGACGAACGTTCAGTTGCGGCAGCTCAGCTACGATGCCGAGCTCTTGTTCCGCTTGAGCCAAGGTTTGTTGAATCATTCGATAGCTATCGCTGTTAGGCGGCAACAGTACGAGTAGCTCACGCCAGTATTGAACGGCCTGCTCCGTTTCTCCCAAGCGATAATGGTGAATCGCAAGCAATGCCAGTAACGGGCGAGATTGCGGATCAAGCGCAAGCGCGTAATCAATTCGTTGCTGAATGTCCTCAGTCATCACCGCGTTGCTCGCGAAATAACTTACCTGAGCATATTCACTTGCAACCTGAGGGTCTTCAGGGCTGAGCTCGAGCAATCGAGCAAATGAGGCTTCCGCAGCGACATACTGCCCTGCACTCTTTTTAAGCTGAGCATCAAGAAAAAGGAATCGTTCGTTATCGGGGTTCTTCACAATCGCACTATCGAGCGCTTCTCGAAGTTCTAAGGCGTGCCCATCCGCCAGTTCTGAATTACTCTCGACCGCCTGCGTCCAACGCTGAGTCAATTGATCGATGTAGACAGCGTCACTCGCTCCCGTCTCAAGGTATCCAAAGACCGCAATGACCGGGATGGCGGCCGCTGTGGAAGCAAGCCAAGAAAAGCTGGAGCGAGGACCCTGCGGATGCTCACGACGATAAATTCGTAGACTCCAAAACAAAACCACTAATGCGACCGCGATCGCGGATAACAACATAACTAACATCAGTGTGCCTCTTCCGAAAGTAGTGAACGTCGACGCACAACCACAATCGCCCCCAAAATGGCGAGGATCAGCAGCCCGACCGGCCCATACCATAACAACAGATTAACGCCAGTTTGCTCTGGGCGGTAAAGCACAAACTCACCGTAACGCGCGACAAGGTAATCCTTGATCTCGTAGTCGCTACGACCCTCGATAATCATTGCATAAACCACGTCTTTCATATCCTTGGCGATCGGGGCATCCGAATCGGCAATGCTTTGGTTCTGGCACTTTGGACAGCGCAGTTCCGACGTTAAACTTTCGAAGCGAACACGCTCGAGATCGGTCGAAAATTGATACACGTCAATCGCTGCGAACGACGACACAGATAACAAAAACAAGACAATCGCAAATAAACTAGAGAATCGCATACCGACCACCGTAAAATTCATCGATCAAATAATACCACTAGGAAGCCACAACAAGCACCCTCTGTTGGCTTCGTATTTCGAGATAAATGGATTTACCCTTGCGCAACCGATTACAATTCGAACAATCACGGTAGCTATTTGATTTATTTAGTATTTTTTTATTAGAAATAGTTGACAAGTTTTGCCTTCCACGTAAAATGCGCGCCGTGTCTGGGTGATTAGCTCAGCTGGGAGAGCGGCGCCCTTACAAGGCGTAGGTCACAGGTTCGATCCCTGTATCACCCACCAGACTTTTTTATGCAGCGGACCGGTAGTTCAGTTGGTTAGAATACCGGCCTGTCACGCCGGGGGGCGCGGGTTCGAGTCCCGTCCGGTCCGCCATTAAGCTGCTTTGTTTGAGCGCAAAACTATACCGAAAGATATCCCGT
>JABXIR010000122.1 GCA_013372965.1 Gammaproteobacteria bacterium | reverse complement strand
TTGAACTATCGGTCATTTGCTTACTCCATAAATACTACTGGTCATACTTAACAAGATGCGGCCTTCTATAAAAAATTTCAAGTCTAAACTGGACGCTTCTCGAGAACTTCATCGACTAGGCCATACGCCTTCGCCTCGTCAGCACTCATGAAGTTGTCACGCTCGGTATCTTTCTCAATTTGCTCAAGCGGCTTGCCACTGTGGTCTGCCATCAGCTGATTCAGGCGCTCGCGAATTTTCAAAATCTCTTGAGCATGGATATGAATATCCGATGCCTGACCTTGTGCGCCACCTGAAGGCTGGTGAATCATCACTCTAGAATTTGGTAAACAGAAGCGTTTGCCCTTTGTTCCCGCGTTCAAAAGAAACGCCCCCATGCTACACGCCTGCCCCAAACAAATGGTACTAACGTCCGGTTTAATGAACTGCATGGTGTCGTAAATCGACATACCAGCAGTTACCGAACCGCCTGGCGAATTGATATAGAGGTGAATATCCTTGTCTGGGTTTTCCGACTCTAGGAACAGCAACTGCGCGACAATCAGGTTCGCCATATGATCTTCTACCGGGCCGACGACAAATACGACACGCTCTTTTAACAACCGTGAGTAAATATCATACGAACGTTCGCCACGAGAAGATTGCTCGACAACCATTGGGATTAATCCAATAGCTTGCGGGTCGAGTGCGCCTTTATTAAAAGAATGATCGTGCATATTGAGAGAATCCTTTACTTATCAACGATTAGGTTCTAATTACTTATCTCTACTATGTAGCTTAGTATTAAAGGTACTGAATTGTATAGCAGGTATTAGTACGAATAATAAAAAAGCCGCGTTTCTAAGCGCGGCTTTTAGCGTGAATCGTACGACGGTATAATTACGCGTCGTCTCCTTCCGCCTGCTGAGCTGCTGGCTTAATAGCTTCGTCATAGCTCATTTTTTCTTCGACGACTGTCGAAGACGCGATCACAGCCTCAACCGCCTGATCTTCAAGCACAACTGACTGAATGCCCTGAAGCATCTGCTCGTTTGACTTGTAATAGTCGATGACTTCCTGCGGGTCTTGGTAAGTCGATGCAATTTCTTCAAGTTTGGCATCCACTAGAGCTTCGTCTGACTTAAGCTCTTTATCCTGAATCACTTGACCTAGAACCAAACCAAGACGCACACGTCGTACCGCCTGATCTTTAAACAATTCATCAGGAAGCATTGAAGGATCGATCTGCTGACCGCCAAACTGCTGCATCATCTGCTGACGAAGTGTTTGAGTCTCTGAAGCAATAAGCGCAGCCGGAACGTCAAACTCGTGCTTAGCAACTAATGCATCCATAACTTGCTGCTTTACCTTGTTGGTAACGGCGTTCTTAAGTTCGCGTTGCATATTTGCAGTGACTTCTTCACGGAACTTCTCTTCTCCGCCTTCTTCAACACCGTATGCTGCAAAAAACTCTTCGTTTAGCTCAGGAAGCTCCTGTACCTCAACCGCATTGACTTTAATTGCGAACTGAACAGCTGCGCCCTTGAGTTCTTCTGAGTGGTATTCTTCTGGGAAAGTAACATCGATTGTCTTCTCTTCACCAGCTGACATACCCACGATGCCATCTTCGAAGCCTGGAATCATTTGACCAGAGCCGAGAACAAGTGACGAACCTTCAGCCTTGCCACCATCGAATTCTTCGCCATCTTTTGAACCGGTGTAATTGATGTTAACACGATCACCAGACTCAGCGGCACGCTCAACAGCAACCCACTTAGCTTGCTGCTTGCGGAGAATCTCAATCATGTTGTCAACGTCAGTTGCTTCAACGTCAGCAACAGGCTTAGTCACTTCGATATCGCTAAGATCAGCAAGCTCAACTTCTGGGTAAACTTCAAAAGTCGCCACGAACTCGATGTCTGAACCTTCGTCGGTCTTGGTAGGCTCAATTGAAGGCTGTCCTGCTGGACGAACTTTCTCTTGCTGAAGCGCCTGGTAGAAAGAGCGATTGATTGCATCACCAAGAACTTCTTGACGAATACCATCACCGAAGCGCTGCTTAACAACCCTCATTGGCACTTTGCCCTTACGGAAACCATTGATTTTAACGGTTTTTGATGCCTGCTTAAGGCGTGCGTCGACGGCCGCGTCGATTTGGTCAGCGGGGATACCCACTGTCATTCGGCGCTCTAAACCTGTAGTCGTCTCGATTGATACCTGCATGAACTAAAATTCCTCAAACTTCTCGTATTTGGCGCCAAAACGTCGCCTTTCTTTATACTTTGGCGAGAAGACGCAACTGTGCCTTCACACCGATAATTCGAATCGACGCATTATAGGTAATTGACCCTCTAGGTCAAGCGATATCATGACCAGTTCGCTAAGAAACGATGGACGGTAGTAATAAAAAAGATGAGCTTCGAACAAGAAAAGAAAATATGGTGGGGACGGAGAGACTCGAACTCTCACACCTTGCGGCACTAGAACCTAAACCTAGCGTGTATACCAATTTCACCACGTCCCCACTGACCAATTCAGCATTGACGCTAACGGGGCGGAATTATAAGGATTAATTAGCGATTGCCAAGTATTTTTTCTAAATTTTTCAAAGACTTGAAGTTTACTCTTAGAGTTCGCCCGAATTCTGGACTATACGATTGAGAAACCACGTACAGTGGAGCCCCGTCAATTTCTCGCAGACGAAAAAAAGCCGGGGAAATTCCCCGGCAAGGCAGCATCGTAAAAATAAGTACCACCTAAAGGCAGTCTTACATCACGGATTCTTTAGACGCGCTCGATAATGGTTGTAATACCTTGCCCTAAGCCGACGCACATAGTCGACACGCCGAGGGTTGAGTCATTTTGCTCCATTACGTTTAGCAACGTGCCGGTAATACGGGCACCCGAGCATCCGAATGGATGACCCAATGCAATCGCTCCACCATGTAGGTTCACCTTCTCCTCCATTGAGTCGAGAAGGTTTAGGTCCTTCAACACCGGCAATGCCTGCGCCGCAAAGGCCTCGTTAAGCTCAACGTGGTCAATATCATCCATCGTTAAGCCCGCAGCTTTAAGTGCTTTTTGCGTGGCAGGAACTGGACCGTAACCCATGATCGACGGATCGACACCGGCTAGACCAAGCTGACGTACCTTAGCTCGAATAGGAAGTCCTAACGCCTTAGCACGCTCTGCTGACATGACCAGCATGGCCGACGCTCCATCGGTAATCTGCGATGATGTACCTGCAGTCACAGTACCCCCTTTCGGGTTAAACACCGGACGAAGCTGCCCTAGACCCTCAACGGTCGTCTCTGGTCGAATGGTTTCATCGTGCTTCATAAGATACAACGCACCGTTTTCGTCGTGCGCTTCCATCGCAAGGATTTCGTTATCAAACTTCCCCGCCAAGGTCGCTTCGTGAGCGAGACGATGTGAACGAGCTCCGAACTCATCTTGCTTATCACGACCAATGCCGTGCATCAACGCAAGGTACTCTGCCGTCATACCCATCATACCAGCGGCCTTTGCTGACTTTTTCGACAAAGCGGCATTTGGATCGACACCGTGATCCATCGGTAGGTGACCCATATGTTCAACCCCACCAATCATATAAACATCACCAATCCCGCCTTGGATGTTGGCTACTGCCGTGTGAAGAGCTGACATCGAAGAACCACATAGGCGGCTAACTGTCTGAGCCGGGGTCGTCACTGGCACTCGAGATAAAAGTTGAGCAAAACGAGCAACGTTCCAACCTTGCTCGTTGGTCTGGTTTACACAACCCCAGATAATGTCCTCGATTTCAGCGGGATTAAGCGCTTCATTTCGATCAAGCAACCCGTCCATTAAACGCGCTGATAAAGTATCTGCACGAAGGTTACGGAAAGAGCCATTTTTCGAACGACCCATTGGGGTGCGGATAAAGTCTACGATTACCGCGTCTCTTGCATTCAAAGTCATTATGGATCTCCTGTTAGCCGTAGTACGACTCGTTATTCTGTGCCATTTCACGCATACGCTCTGTTACTTCATATGAAGCACCAAGGTGCGCGTACTTATCTGCCATTTCAACGAATGCAGCCATACCAATCTCATCAACCCAACGGAATACTCCGCCACGGAATGGCGGGAAACCAACCCCGTAGACCAAGGCCATATCAGCTTCAGCTGCAGAGGCGACAATACCCTCCTCAATGCAACGCTGAACCTCAATCACCATCGGTACCATCATGCGAGCGACGATTTCATCGGTATCGAATTCAGCTCGATCTGCAGTGTGCGGAGCGATCAACTCGTAGCTTTCTTCAGTCGCAACTTTTTTCAACTTACCGCGCTTATCCGTTTCGTAGTTATAGAAGCCCTTACCGTTCTTTTGACCAAGACGACCTGCCGCGTGCAGTACGCTTGTTGCCATTCCGTCAAACTGCTTCAT
>JABXIR010000235.1 GCA_013372965.1 Gammaproteobacteria bacterium | reverse complement strand
AATATGGGTTTGGTTGAGTGCACGCGACATCTGATTGATCGCATCGTTACGTGACTCTCCGCAGACAATGATCTTTGCAATCATGGGGTCAAATAGCGAAGTGATATGATCACCCTCGCAGACACCCGTATCAATCCGTGCATCGATTGGCCAATGAAGGCGGTCGATGCGCCCGATGGACGGTAGGAAGCCGTTTTCTGGGTTTTCAGCGTAGAGGCGCACCTCGATGGCATGGCCTGAGATGCTTAACTCGTGTTGTGCTCGTGGCAAGCGCTCCCCAGAAGCGACGGCAATTTGCCAAGCGACCAAGTCTTGGCCGGTGATGAGTTCGGTGACTGGGTGCTCGACTTGCAGGCGAGTATTCATTTCCATGAAGTAAAACCCACCATCTGAACCCATCAAAAACTCGACTGTACCTGCGCCCTCATAGCCAATCGCCTTTGCAGCACGAACCGCCGCTTCACCAATCTGCTGGCGGAGCGACTCTGATAAGCCAGGAGCGGGGGCTTCTTCGATGACCTTTTGGTGGCGTCGCTGAACAGAACAGTCGCGTTCAAATAGATAGACGCCATTATCGTGGCGATCACAGAAGACTTGTACTTCAATGTGCCGAGCGTTAACGAGAAGTTTTTCGACGATCATCGTTTCGTCGCCAAACGCATTAAGCGCTTCACGACGGGCAGCTAGCAGCGCTTCATCGAATTGGTGCTCCGATTCGACGATTCGCATGCCCTTTCCGCCGCCGCCCGCTGCGGCTTTTAATAACACAGGGTAGCCGCATTCGAGCGCGGCTTTCTTTAATTCGTCCGCTGAGGCGTTGTCACCGTGAAAGCCAGGAAGCAAAGGCACATTTGCCTTTTCCATGATTTGCTTCGCGCGTGACTTTGACCCCATTGCTTCGATGGCCTCAGCCCCCGGGCCGATAAATTGAATGCCGGCCTCGGCGCAACGCGTTGCAAATTCAGCGTTTTCCGAGAGAAAACCATAGCCAGGGTGAATTCCGTCAGCGTGATGGTCGAGAGCGATTTCAATGATGCGCGGCTGGTTGAGATAGGTTTCAGCGAGCGTTGAACCCGGCAGTTCTACTGCGATATCAGCCTGTTTAACGTGAAGCGCCGCGCGATCGGCAGGATGGTAAACTGCAATGGTTTTGATGCCCAGTGCGTGAGCCGTTTTCATGACGCGAACGGCAATTTCGCCTCGGTTAGCGATTAAAATCGTCTTCATTTGTTGTTACTCCAGCTTGGCTTTCGCTGCTCGAAGAACGCTCTCATACCCTCTTGTCCTTCGTCTGAAACACGGACTTTAGCAATGATTTGCGTGGTATCTTCGATTAAATACTGATCGAGCGCATTGTCGTTCACATAGTCGATAAGACGTTTTGTAGTTCGCACCGCCTGAGGGCCGTTCTTGGTGATTTTACGTGCCAAGTTGTCGACGTATGCGGACAGGTCTTCGTGCTTTACGATTTCATGAACTAGGCCTATTTGGTGTGCTCGAATCGAGTCAATGATTTCAGCAGTCAATGCCCAACGCTTCGCTTGGCGAGCGCCCATTGCGGCAACGACATACGGCGAGATGGTTGCAGGAACCAACCCGAGTCTAACTTCGCTCAAGCAGAACTTGGAAAGCGGGGACGCAACGACGATATCGCAGCAGGCGACTAAGCCAACGCCACCGCCGAATGCGGCGCCCTGAACTTCGGCGATTAGCGGAATCGGTAAAGTGTGCATCACCTCGAAGAGTCGTGCCAAACGAGCTGAATCGGCTTCGTTTTGCTCAAGTGAATAATCGGCCATGCTTTTCATCCAATTCAAATCGGCGCCTGCGCAAAAGCAGTCGCCCTCAGCTCGGATGATGGCAACGCGGACCGATTCGTCATTAGTGATGTTCTCGAACGCCGAGATAAGTGATTCGATCATCTGATCGTTGAACGCGTTTTTGACATCGGCTCGACTTAGCGTAACCGTTGCAATGCCTTTGGATTGAGTCGTGATAATCATAGTGAATCACCTACATTCTGAATACGCCGAAATTACTTTCAGCAATCGGCTGTTGCAGTGCAACGGTAAGAGAGAGCGCAACGACTTTTCGTGTGTCGCGCGGGTCAATAATGCCGTCGTCCCAGCCTCGGGCAGAGGCGTAAAGCGGGTGGCCTTGACGCTCGTACTCGTCGCGTATTGGCTGCTTGAAGGATTCACGCTGCTCATCGGTCCAAGCTTTGCCTTGTTTCTCTAGGCGATCTTCTTGAATTTGAGCCATCACGCCCGCCGCTTGTTCTCCACCCATGACTGAGATGCGTGCATTCGGCCACATGAACATGAAGCGAGGGTCGTAAGCTCGCCCGCACATACCGTAATTACCCGCGCCATAACTTCCGCCAACGATGACCGTGATCTTCGGTACGTCGGCACAGGCAACCGCACGGACGAGCTTTGCTCCATGTTTTGCGATGCCTGCCTCTTCGTGTTTTTGACCTACCATGAAGCCTGTGATGTTCTGCAGGAAGAGGAGTGGAATTTTGCGTTGGGCGCAGAGTTGAACGAAGTGCGCACCTTTTTCCGCGGACTCGCTGAACAGGATACCGTTGTTTGCAACGATCCCGACAAGCTGCCCTTCGATTTTGGCATATCCACACACTAGGGTAGGGCCGTAGTTCGGCTTGAAGTCCTCAAACTCGCTGTTGTCGACGATTCGAACAATGATCTCTCGAATATCGAATCCTTTACGAGCATCCGCGGGAATTAAATTTAGCAGTTCGTCTGAATTGAATTTAGGCTCGAGCCCACCTGGCAGAGATACGCACTTCGCGGCATTGAATTGGTTGACTGCACTGCGTGCCAGATGCAGAGCATGCTGATCTGAGTCTGCGAGCGTGTCTGCTGTGCCGGACTTTGAGGTATGCATCTCACCGCCGCCAAGGGCTTCGGCTGAAACTTCTTCACCTGTGGCGGCCTTCACGAGTGGTGGGCCCGCAAGAAAAATGGTTCCTTGGTTACGCACAATAATGGCCTGATCCGACATTGCTGGGACGTATGCCCCACCTGCCGTGCAAGACCCCATTACTACCGCAAGCTGCGGAATATGCTGTGCGCTCATGCGAGCTTGCATATAGAACGCGCGACCAAAATCTTCGCGATCTGGAAACACTTCATCTTGATGCGGAAGGTTAGCACCGCCGGAGTCGACTAAGTAAACGCAAGGCAACCCGTTTTCCATAGCGACTTGTTGAGCTCGTAATTGCTTCTTACAGGTCATTGGGTAGTAGGTGCCACCTTTTACCGTGGCGTCATTCGCAATGATCATACAGAGCACATCGTTGACTTTGCCGATTCCTGTGACGATGCCCGCACTGTGAATGTCTGCATCGTACATTCCCCAGGCTGCAAAGAGGCCAAGCTCTAAAAATGGGCTACCCGGGTCGAGTAGTAAATCGATACGATCTCTTACGAACAGTTTGTCGCGAGATTCATGACGCTCACGCGCTACCGTGCCGCCACCCTGGATAATGGCTTGCTGCGCTTCATACACTGGAACGATCTCAGACAGCATTTTGTTGCGATTCGCAATGCCTTCCGCTGAGTAGGGATTAAAACTAGGTTTAAACATGATACGTTACTCCGAGTGGCTGAATAGCTCGCGACCAATGAGCATACGACGAATCTCGGACGTGCCCGCGCCGATTTCGTACAGTTTGGCATCACGTAATAGACGGCCCGCAGGAAATTCGTTCATGTAGCCGTTGCCACCCATCGCTTGAATGGTTTGCAGGGCCACTTGGGTCGCACGTTCGGCTGCATAGAGAATAATCGCAGCTGAGTCGGCGCGGGTGGTTTGTCCACGATCGCAAGCTTTCGCGACGGCATAGAGGTACGAGCGTGAAGAGTTTAGATCGACGTACATATCGGCGATCTTGCCCTGCATTAGCTGAAACTCACCGATGGCTTTTCCGAACTGTTTACGTTCGTGAATGTAGGGGATGACGAGATCCATACAGGCGAGCATGATACCAACAGAACCTGCAGCTAGGACGGTTCGCTCATAATCGAGTCCACTCATTAGCACAGCCGCACCGTGGTTCAATTGTCCCAGAATGTTTTCTTCTGGAACGAACGCGCCGTCGAAGATCAATTCGCAGGTGTTGGATCCGCGCATGCCGAGCTTATCGAGTTTAGGTGCTCTGGTGAAACCTTCGGTGTCACGTTCGACGATGAACGCCGTGATGCCCTT
>JABXIR010000275.1 GCA_013372965.1 Gammaproteobacteria bacterium | reverse complement strand
GCCTCACTCAATCTATTTCAGCTTCCCACACTTCCCCACTTACCTAAATGACGCTACCCTTACCTTGTATTCAAAAGCCAAGAGCAGCCGTTCATGCCGGAGTTACCCGAAGTAGAAACCACGCGTCGAGGTATTGAGCCTCACCTGGTGGGTCAAATCATCAATAGCATACAGGTTCGTCAGCCCAAATTACGCTGGCCTGTTCCCGATTGCCTACAAACCTTATGTGGTCAGAAAATCTTAAAAGTCACTCGCCGCGCTAAGTACTTACTGATCGATACAAACGCAGGCTCTGCACTCGTCCACCTTGGTATGTCGGGCAGTCTGCGACTCGTTGAGCACGATGAGCCTCCCGCATTTCACGACCATGTCGATATGGTCCTCGATCAGAAAACACTGCGCTTTACCGATCCGCGTCGGTTTGGATGCTGGTTGTACGTGGAGCCTAACCAAACCCACAGTCTTCTCGAGAAGTTAGGTCCTGAGCCTTTGACCGAGGCCTTCGAGGCGGTGGGTTTCTACACTCAACTCAGAAAAACCACCCGTGGCATTAAACAGGCGATTATGGATAATCACATCGTGGTTGGCGTTGGAAACATCTACGCTAACGAAGCCTTGTTTCTATCGGGCATTCACCCGCTCAGACAAGCGAATCGTATTTCAAAGCCTCGAGTAGAAAAGCTATGTAATGCCATAAAGACTGTGCTCGGCAAAGCGATCCAACAGGGCGGCACAACCCTTAAGGATTTCGTTGGCGGGGATGGTCAGCCGGGCTATTTCCAGCAGCAACTCGCGGTCTATGGCCGAGCTGGCCAACCCTGCTTAAAGTGTCAGACCACGCTCAAAGAAGTCAGGGTGGGCGGACGATCAACCGTTTACTGTCATCAATGCCAACGATAAGACGCTATTATGAATCCAATTTTTAATCAAAACGCACTCAACGCCATGATGGATCAGCTAAAAGCTCGCTACCTCGACACGGGCGTCTTACCGAATCTTGGCGTCGCTATCACCAATACAGAGGAAACGGTCTTTGAGGCTCACGATGGGTTTGCCGACCTCGACCAGAACATCCCAATTTCGCCTCAACATCACTATCGAATCTACTCGATGACTAAACCGATTACATGCCTCGCGTTAATGCAGCTTTACGAACGCGGTTTAGTGAACCTCAATACCCCTGTTAAGGAATACTTTCCCGCTCTGGGCAATCTTCAGGTCTATCGTTCGGGAGTAGGTCAGTCGATCGAAACCTCTCCAGCCGCATCCGATATAACGCTTCACCAGCTACTCACCCACAGTAGCGGCCTCACTTACGGATTCAACCAATCGCATCCTGTCGAAGCGCTTTACCACGACCGCCATATCGACTACGTACATCGATTTCCTCGCGAAGCATGGATTCAAGAACTGGCCTCCATGCCGCTCATGTTTGACCCGGGAACTGCTTGGAACTACGGCGTTTCAACCGATGTTATTGGCTTTGTCGTCGAAGTCATAACCGGCAAGAGTTTAGGAGAGTACTTTAAAGACGAGATTTTCGACCCCATCGGGATGCATGAAACGTCATTCCGATACACCGGCGCACCCGAACGAATGACCAGTTGCTATCTCACGCAGAACGGCAAAACCTCGGTTCACGACGCTTTCGATCAATCGGAATTCAGCAAGTCGTGGCCCTCATGCTCAGGCGGTAGCGGCCTGATTTCAACCCATCGAGATTACTTGCGCTTTATGAAAATGCTATTGGCTAAAGGTCTTTTCGACGGAAACCAAATCATTGGCCGAAAAACGCTTGAGTTGATGCACCAGAACCACCTACCGAACGGGCTCGGAATGGTCGAGCATTCGGTTGGCGGCTTCACAGAAAATCGACATCGAGGTGTTGGATATGGGCTCGGGTTTAGCCATCGCTACGACGTCGCGATCTCAGGCGTCAATGGTTCAATTGGCGAGTACGGCTGGGGCGGCATGGCCGGTACGAACTTCTGGATTGACCCAAAGGAACAGTTCGGAGTGTTATTTACAACGCAAATGCTGCCTTCAAGTGCTTACGACATCCGCTCTGATTTACGCGCAATGATTTACGGTGCGTTAGTCTGAGGAATCACCCAAGACCGTGCCTTCTCTTCGTGGGTCGGCACCGCCAACGAGCCCATCTTGAGTCACCATGATGAGGTGCAGCCCTGAAGTTTGCTCGCCTTCGACAACGGTTAGACCACGACTTCTAAGCTGTTCCGCCAACAGGGTATCTCCTTGAGAGTTTTCAACTTCAATTCGACCGTTGTTTCTTGAAACGATGTGGGGGACGGCCACTGCTTCAGCCGGCGTCATACCGAACAACAGCACATTTGCAATCGCCTGAGCGGTATAGTTGATAATTCTCGATCCTCCCGGTGAACCAGCCAGCAACACTAAACGGCCATCCTCGTCGAAGACCATCGTCGGCGACATTGAAGATCTCGGCCGCTTTCCTGGCGCCACTGAGTTGGCGACGACGCGTCCATCCGAGTCCGTGGGAACAAAATCAAAGTCAGTGAGTTGATTATTCAACAGGAAACCATGAACCATCACACGACTGCCGAAGCCCATTTCAATGGAAGAGGTCATGCTGACCGCCATGCCGGTCGAATCAACAATACTAAAATGAGTGGTCGATGGCTGCTCAGGTGACCTGCCGTTGATTACACCCGCGAGCGTAATCCCCGATCGAGCCACTGGCATGGCTTGGTCAAACTGCTCAGCACGTTGACTAAGGTAGTCATCTGCAAGGAGGTCATCGACAGGCACCTCGAAGAAATCAGGATCTGCTATGAAGGCGTTACGATCCGCGAAAGCGAGGTTAGACGCTCGCGAAAAATCTTCCGCAAAATTCGCATCAAGCGGACCTTCATAGATTTGTTCTTGTCGATCAATCAAAGACAATTGTTGAAGTAACGTGATGCCGCCCGAGCTCGGCGGTGGCGCACCACATACTTGGTGTTGCCAGACCTCTAGGCAAACGGCTTCTCGGATAACAGGACGGTAGTCGCGGAGATCTCGGGTGGTCATGACACCCGCACTGTTGGGGTCGGAGGTGACTGCGCGAACAATATTACTCGCCACCTCGCCTTCGTAAAACCCAGCTTCGCCCTGCTCTGCAATCAATCTGAGAACCGATGCGTATTCTGGGTTTTTGAGAATATAGCCAACTGGGTGAGCATGCCCCTCGCCGTCGAAGAAATAGCGTTTGATTTGCTCATTTACGGTTAATGCGGGTGTATTTTGTAGCAGGGAATTCAGTCTAGGTGACACTGGGAACCCCTGCTCCGCCAAGCGAATGGCTGGCTCAAACAACTGCTCCCACGGCAACGTACCGTAACGGCGATGTGCCTCCGCCATAAGTGCAACAACACCCGGAACACCGACAGAGCGACCACCAACCAACGCCTCAAAGAAGGGCATTGGCTCGCCTGTATCGAGTTGAAAATGCGTTGGTTGTGAGGCTTCAGGCGCTGTCTCTCGGCCATCTAACACGATGATAGAGTCGCGCCCCGTATCAGAGACAAGCATGAAGGCCCCGCCACCGATGCCCGACGACTGAGGTTCAACAAGTGTTAGTACGAGCTGCACCGCGATTGCGGCGTCGACAGCACTCCCACCTCGCTCGAGCATCTCGAACCCTGCTTGAGTTGCCCAAGGGTTCGCAGCAACCACCATTTGCGTTTCTCCGTAGCCGTGCTTGAGCTCGCTTAAGCCGGTATAGGCTTCCGGCTGAATTTCGTTAGAGGCCCATACTGGAGCCGCTAGCAAGCACAATAGAAACGCAAATGACTTAGCCATGACCAAATCGCTCCTTGAGCGCTCTTTCGACCACGGGATCAACGAATTTAGCGACATCGCCATGTAGCACCGCAATTTCACGCACGAGTGTCGACGAGATGTAGGAGAGATGATCCGCTGGCGTCAGAAACAGACTCTCAACCTCAGGCGCCAATGCACGATTCATATTCGCTAATTGAAATTCGTATTCAAAGTCGGATACCGCGCGCAGACCCCGTAATACCCCCGCCGCCTCTTGCTGCCTCACCAAATCAACTAGCAGACCTTTAAAACCGATCACACGAACGGCAGGGATATGCTTGGTGACAGCCTTGACGAGCTCGACTCGTTGTTCAAGGGTAAAAATGGGATTTTTAGAGCTGCTCGGTGCGACTGCGACCACGACCTCATCAAAAAGGCGTGCCGCTCGCTCGATTAAATCGCTGTGCCCGTTGGTGATGGGATCAAATGTCCCGGGATAAACCACTCTGCGCATTACTTACCCTTTGAAAACGTTTAGAACGAAAACGCTAATGCTAGCACAGCAAAAACTCGCTTTCCTCTACTGATGCGACAGTTTCTGAAGTAAACCAAACTGAACCTGCCCCTGGCGCTTATGTTTGATCCATTCGAACCCGTGTAATGAATCGAACGAGTGATTGCTCGGGGCTTCCAGATACACGATGGCGTGCTCTGGCAAAGCACTACTCAACACCGAAAGTACGTCGCTCCACAGCGACTGAGCAAACGGCGGGTCGACAAACACGATGTCTATGGCTGACACACTTCGCTGAAGCAGGTAGTCGGCAGCGTCGAGTCGGGCGAGCTCATATTCTGCAGCGTCGAGTATTTGGGTATTTTCCTTTAGCACCGCAAAAGCCGCTGCGTCTTTTTCGACAAACACCGCGGTCTGAGCGCCTCGAGAGACAGCCTCAATACCTAGCGCACCTGAGCCGGCGAATAAATCGAGTACACGCGCTCCGTTGATCCATGGCATCAACCAATTGAAGACCACCTCCCTCATTCGATCTCCGGTTGGCCTAAGTCCTTCAACATCGACCACTTTAAGCTTTCGACTGCGGTGCTTGCCACCCACGATACGTAACTCGCTCAAAGGTTTTCCAGTTGTTGCTTTTTTCGCCATCGGTTTCGTCTATTTCTTAGTGCTTAACGGGTGTTAATGTTATCATGACGGAAGTATAAGCGACGAACCTCGTCGGTGATTTATTTTACACGGTGAAGTAAACCTCATGTTTTTCTTTAAACGTAAACGGAACGAACACGATGCGAAGCAAGCGACTATCTCGGACAACAACGGCAATGAGCCGTCGCAGAACGAAAGTGAGATCACTGACGCGTCGCCGAGTGACATCAACGAAGCAAGTGAGCAAGCCAGTTCCAGCGAAGCGCTCACCACTGCGGAAGCGCCTAATCGACCTGATGAGGAGGCGTCGTCTGACGTTCCAGAACGAAGCGGATGGCTCCAGCGAGTCCGGTCAGGACTAAGCCGCACGAGTCAAACGCTTGGTAGTGGCATCGCTGATGTTTTCCTGGGCAAAAAAGAGATCGACGATGAGCTCCTAGAAGACCTCGAGACTCAATTACTCATGGCTGATGTCGGCATGAATGCCACCGCAGCCATTATCGACCGATTGACCGAGCGTGTCGGACGCAAAGAGCTCAACGATGCACAATCATTGCACAAGGCACTCATCGACGAACTCAGTCAGTCCTTAGAAGCAATTGAAGCGCCACTCAACATTCAGGCCGACGGCGAGCCCTTCGTGATGCTGGTTGTCGGCGTCAACGGCGTTGGCAAGACCACCACGATTGGTAAAATTGCAAAACAACTGAAAGCCGACGGCAAAGAAGTGATGTTAGCCGCAGGTGATACGTTCCGAGCGGCCGCCGTAGAGCAACTGCAAACCTGGGGCGAGCGCAACGAT
>JABXIR010000270.1 GCA_013372965.1 Gammaproteobacteria bacterium | reverse complement strand
TGTTTCATAAGTCGTTACCTAGAGTGGTCTGTTGCGTTCATGCTACCCACCTGAACGCCCAAATTCAATTTAACTTAAGCCAGGGTAGGGCCAATTTGTTTGGTGAGCGCTGCTCTTTGGATAATTTCACTGCCTGACAGGCAGTAACCCACCAGTTCACCTTCTTGGTTGTGACATAGCGCGGCAATACCACTCTCGCTATGAGTCACTTGCCAGCTTCCCTCCGGTGACTTGGGTAGTTGCGATACGATGGGATACTCGGTGGTTTTAATCGTTACAGGCATGGCCGGATACGATACTTCCGTTCTTTGACCCGAGAGTGTTTTTGCCAGTGCTCGCGCGCACAGCATGAGTGGCATGATGTAATACAGTAGGTGTCCTTCGACTTCTGCGCAGTCGCCCAGCGCATAAACATTGGGGACCGAGGTTTCCAGAGCCCGATTAACGACGATTCCTCGATTGATGACCACGCCACTGTTATGAGCAAGCGACGTTTCGGCGCGAACACCAATCGCCGAAAGGACGATGTCGCCTGTGAGATTAATGTTGTGGCAATGCGCGATCACACGATCCGATGCCTCCAGAGACTCGACCGTTGTACCGAGGTGAACATCAATGCCCCTGCTCTCAAAATGATCGAGGAGTGCGAGCGATATTTCGGGGTGGACCAAGGTACTTAAAAGTCGCTGCTCTCGTTCTATAAGTGTAACGTTATAGCCCGCGAGATTAAGGTCGTTGGCATACTCGCAACCAATTAGGCCACCACCCACAATAAGTACCGTTTGCCCTTCGCGAATCTCAGACCGGAAAGTGGCGTATTGCTCGAGGTCATTAATTGCAAAAGTGCGCTCAAAGGCCGAGTTTTCAAAAGGCAGGGGAATCGGTGACGAGCCGGTCGCTAAGACGAGGTCTCGGTATTCAATGGTCGTTCCGTCGACGGATATGGCTTTCGAGGCGACGTCTATTGCTTCTACCTCTTGAAACGTATGAATTGAGGCGTTTAGCTGCTCTGCCATCGTTCCTGCGTCGGCCATGGTCAGGTCAGCGTCGGTTTTTGATTTTTGAAAGCCGGTCGACAACATCGGCTTTGAGTAGCTTCTACCACTGTCGCGGGAAATCATTACGAGAGGCGTTTCGTTGTCGAGCTTACGCCACTCGCGTGCGAGGTTATAACCGGCAAGACCAGTTCCAATAATCACAACAGGTTTTTTCAATTCAAGCACAATCGCCTCGGTGCACAGTAATTTAGGGTGGAGTCTGTTTAGCTCATCAGATTACAATAGCTGATCACTTAAAAACAGGCGTCGTTGTGAATTTTACTTTAGCTACTGATTGGACGAACGATGTATCGGCCGTCATTCGAAATGATTCTGTAGTCGCAGAGTGGCTTTCAGGTGAAGGCTCGCTAACCCAGCGGTTGAGTCAGCTTAACGGACAGCCAATTGGCGTTGAGGTGCTACTTCAAGAGCAAGGCTACCCCAATGACAGCGAATGCGACTCACTTCGGCTCGAGGCAAGTACGAGCGCATTGATTCGTGAGGTTGTGCTGTCGGGAAGTCAGGCGCCGTGGGTATTTGCTCGCACAGTTATTCCCAATCAGTCGGCTGGTGGAAGTTTTGCTTTCATTAATCAGCTCGGTAACCGACCGCTGGGGCACTGGCTATTTGCCACTCCGGAAGTAAAGCGCTTGGGAATGGAATATACCCGAGTCACAGGGTCGAATGGCGAGACGCTGAGATTCGGTCGAAGATCTCGCTTTGAGTATCAAGGGCAATTTATCTTAGTGGCGGAATACTTTTTGCCTGCATTAATCGACGAGCTAGAAAATTATGACGTTAATTCATCTTATACCTAAATCGTTACACCCGTATTGGTACTTAGCGAGGGTCGATCGGCCAATTGGGACCTTATTATTGCTATGGCCCACATTGTGGGCCTTGTTCTTAGCCGCAGGTGGCGTTCCTTCAGTTAAAAACACCATCATCTTCGTGTTGGGTGTATTTCTGATGCGTTCGGCCGGTTGCGTCATTAACGACTTCGCCGACCGAAAAGTCGACGGGCTTGTGTCTAGGACCAAACAGCGACCGCTCGCTACGGGTCAGATCAGCTCTAAAGGAGCGTTGATTTTCTTCGGGTTGTTGGTGGTCGTGTCGTTTGTGCTGGTGCTCTTTACAGATCAGCAAACCATTTTGCTATCGGTGGGTGCGCTTGCGCTGGCGTCAATTTACCCTTTCATGAAGCGTTACACCTATTTGCCGCAGGTCGTTCTAGGCGCTGCCTTCGCATGGAGTATTCCAATGGCGTTCTCGGCAGAGTCTGGGCAACTACCTAATGGCATGTGGCTGATTTACTCTGCGGTGGTGGTTTGGACGGTGATCTACGACACGTTCTATGCCATGGTCGACCGTGAGGACGATATAAAAGTCGGCATCAAATCGACCGCGGTGTTATTTGGTGATCAAGACCGTGTTATTACGGCGGCTCTCCAAGTCATATTGGTGCTGCATCTTTGGTTTATTGGTGAACGGTTCGAGCTGGGCATAGCGTTTTATATTGCCATCGCCGTAGCGGTTTTACTGATGATATTTCAGCAGTGGCTCATCAGAGCACGTGACCCCGAAAACTGCTTTAGAGCGTTTCTGAACAACCAGTGGGTTGGAATGGTGGTGTTTTTTGGCATTGTAGGTGGTGTGTAGCTAGAAAACTTACAAGCTTCATAAAAATGTCATACTTAGTGTGTTCAATAATCAAATACGTTTATGCGCACGGACGGTGGAGTGTATTTTGAATAGCTTGACGATTTTAGTAGTAGACGACGAACAGGGTATACGAGATATGGTCTCGATGGCCATGGAGTTAGCAGGATTTCGCTGTTTGAAGGCTGAATCAGCGATCGAGGCCATCGAGCTGATTCACAATCAAAAACCAGACTTGCTCGTTACCGACTGGATGATGCCGGAAGTTAGTGGGGTTGAACTGGTTAGGCGTTTAAAGCGAGATGGTATTCTGCAAGATGTGCCGACGATCATGCTGACTGCCAAGGTTGAGGAAGATAGCGCAATCACAGGCCTGGAGTCAGGCGCCGATGATTACATTACAAAGCCATTTTCCCCGCGCGAGCTCGTCGCTCGTGCTAAGTCATTGTTGCGTCGCCAAGGAAAGCTTGATGGCGATGCAAAATTGATCATCGGAGGCTTAGAGCTCGATACCGCAAGCCATAGCGTCAAGATCAATGGCAAACCAATCAAGTTAGGTCCAATCGAGTATCGATTGTTGTATTTCTTTGTGAAACACTCAGACCGAGTGTACAGTCGTGAACAATTACTCGATCGCGTCTGGGGAACCAATGTCTACGTGGAGGAGCGCACCGTCGATGTGCACATCCGGCGATTGCGCAAAGCTCTCACTATTGATGGCTTTGAGAAACGAGTCGAGACGATTCGTGGCGCGGGTTACCTCTTTAATTCATCGACAGAACTGGAAGTTAATACGTGAAATCGAACCGCTATCAGGGTTTATCGTTAGAGCTACGGCGGGCGTTGCTAATTATTTCGTCATTGTTTTTGGCGGGTGCACTGTTGGGGTATGTGTTTCTGGGTTTGTTGGCTGGTGTATCGATTTACGCACTGGTTTTATTTGTTGAAACGAGGCGATTTTATTTGTGGCTCGACGGTAAAACCAAAGACTTACCGAATCACAATCACGTGCTAATTGATGTTGCTGAGGCCATCCATTTGATGCGCTCGCAGCACAAGAAAACGAAGCTGCGTCTAAAGTCGCAGTTACGGCGAGTAGAGCAAAGCACTTCGGCGCTGCACGATGGGGTTTTGGTTTTACGTCACTTTGATCGCCTCGCTTGGTGGAACGAGGCAGCGGGTAAGTTGCTGAGTCTCAATCCTAAGACTGACTCGGGTCAAGCGATTACTAACTTCGTCCGAGA
>JABXIR010000073.1 GCA_013372965.1 Gammaproteobacteria bacterium | reverse complement strand
GCCCGCAAAGAAACTCTTAACGTCGTCAAACCACGATTTCTTACGAGGCGAATTCTTATCACCGTCCATCGAATCGCGTAATTCTTCCATTAACTCAATCTGTTTCTTCGACAGTTTAACCGGTGTCTCGACCTGAATACGGCACATCAAGTCACCTGGCGTTCCACCGCGAAGATCGACCACACCTTTACCGCGCAAACGGAACATTTTGCCCGACTGAGTTTCCGCAGGGATCTTCAATTTGACACGACCGTCAAGCGTCGGAACTTCCAGCTCTCCGCCGAGAGCCGCATCGAACATGCTCACTGGGACATCACAATACAAGTTCTTGCCGTCACGCTCGAAAATATTGTGCTGACGAACTCGAACCATGACATACAAATCGCCGGTTGAACCGCCGTTCGGCGAGGCTTCGCCTTCACCTGACAAACGAACACGAGCCCCTGTATCAACGCCCGCAGGGATATTAACCGACAACGATTTCTCAATCTCTTTAACACCCGCGCCGCGGCACGAACCGCAAGGGTCGGTGATAATTGAACCCTGACCGTGACACGTTGGACACGCCTGCTGAACCGAGAACGGCCCTTGCTGCATGCGAACCTGACCATGCCCTTGACAGGTGTTACAGGTGGTTGGAGACTTACCGTCTTTACAGCCAGAGCCTTTACAGACTTCGCACTTAACGTCCGTTGGAACCTTGATGGTTTTCTTAACACCGTGAACTGCTTCCTCGAGTGTTAAGTCCATGTTGTACTGAAGATCACGACCTCGCTGCGGACCACGATTTCGACGTCCGCCGCCGAAGATATCGCCGAACACATCGCCAAATATATCGCCAAAGCCGCCACCAAAACCGCCGCCGGCACCGCCAGCACCACCGCCTTCAAATGCGGCATGACCATACTGATCATAAGCAGCACGTTTTTGATCATCCGATAGAACTTCATAAGCTTCAGAGGCTTCTTTAAACTTGTCTTCCGCCTCGGCACTGTCGGGGTTACGATCCGGGTGATACTTCGCAGCCACTTTACGGTAGGCGCGTTTGATATCTTTTTCCGAAGCGTCACGACTCACGCCTAATACTTCGTAATAATCTGCTTTAGACATTCATATCCTGCCTTTCAATGATTGCAAAAAGGCGCCACAGAGAACTCTCTGAAGCGCCTTTGTTAGTGCTAACGTTATGACGCTCGCTTATTTCTTCTCGTCTTTCACTTCTTCGAACTCTGCGTCGACGACGTCGTCGCCTTGGTTCGAAGCGTCAGCTTCTGCACCCTGAGCGGCTTCAGCTTGCTCTGCATACATCTTCTGAGCCAGTGAAGTCGACGCTTCAGTCAAAGCCTTAGTCGCCGCTTCCATAGCGTCTTTGTCGCTACCTTTAGCCGCTTCATCCGCCTGAGTAAGAGCCGCTTCAATCGCTGACTTTTCTTCGTCAGTCGCTTTGTCGCCTGCTTCTTCAAGCGTCTTACGAGTAGCGTGCGCTAGGCCTTCTAGCGTGTTACGTGTCTGGACGAGTTCTTCGAACTGCTTGTCCGCTTCTGCGTTTGCTTCTGCGTCCTTCACCATGTTCTCGATCTCTTCGTCCGAAAGACCTGAAGAGGCTTTAATCACGATCGACTGTTCTTTACCCGTCGCCTTGTCCTTCGCGCTTACGTTAAGAATACCGTTTGCATCGATATCGAAGGTCACTTCAATCTGCGGCATGCCGCGTGGCGCCGGCGGAATGTCTGCTAAGTCGAAACGACCGAGTGACTTGTTCTGCTCGGCTTGCTTACGCTCACCCTGAACAACGTGAATGGTAACCGCTGTCTGGTTGTCGTCGGCGGTTGAGAATACCTGCGACTTCTTCGTTGGAATGGTCGTGTTCTTCTCGATCAGCGGCGTCGCAACACCACCCATGGTTTCGATACCAAGCGTTAGCGGAGTCACGTCGAGTAGCAATACGTCGGTTACATCGCCCGAAAGTACCGCACCCTGGATTGCTGCACCCATCGCAACTGCTTCGTCTGGGTTAACATCTTTACGAGGCTCTTTACCGAAGAAAGCAGCAACTTTCGCTTGTACCAACGGCATACGAGTCTGACCACCCACTAGAATGACGTCGTCAATTTCAGATACCGAAAGATCTGCATCTTCCAGTGCCTGGCGCACTGGCGCCAACGACTGTTCAACCAAGTTTTCAACCAAAGACTCAAGCTTAGAACGAGTCAACTTGACCACTAAGTGCTTAGGACCGGTCGCGTCAGCCGTAATGTAAGGCTCGTTAACTTCGGTCTGCTGGCTTGACGAAAGCTCGATCTTCGCTTTCTCTGCCGCCACTTTGAGTCGCTGCATGGCAAGCGCGTCGCCCTTCAAGTCGATACCTGACTCTTTCTTGAACTCATCAGCGAGGTAGTTGATCAACGCCAAGTCGAAGTCTTCACCACCAAGGTGCGTATCACCGTTGGTTGAAAGTACAACGAACTGGATGTCACCATCGGCTTCATCAATTTCGATGATCGAAATATCGAAAGTACCACCACCAAGGTCGTATACAGCGACTTTCTTCTCGCCCTTCGCCTTGTCCATACCGTAGGCCATGGCAGCCGCAGTCGGCTCGTTGATGATTCGCTTAACGTCTAGACCTGCGATTTTACCCGCATCTTTAGTGGCTTGACGCTGTGAGTCGTTAAAGTAAGCCGGAACGGTTACAACCGCTTCCGTAACTGTCTCGCCCAGGTAATCTTCGGCAGTTTTCTTCATTTTCTTAAGAACTTCTGCAGAGATCTGTGGTGGCGCTTTCTTGTCGCCTTTAATTTCTACCCACGCGTCGCCGTTGTCAGCTT
>JABXIR010000172.1 GCA_013372965.1 Gammaproteobacteria bacterium | reverse complement strand
GAGAAAGGCGCCAATCCGAAGGAATCGAAAGCTCTCCTCCATCTAGGGTTAAATGACCAAGAAACAACTGGAATAACGAACTCTTTCCCGCTCCGTTTGGGCCGATGAGCGCCACTTTGTCACCGGCGTGAACACGCATAGAGGACTGGCTGAATAATTGTTTCGGACCACGATATAGACTGGCCTCTTTCAAATCGATCATGAACGCTCTAACCTAGAAGGACTTTAAACGCCTAGTTTACTCGATTCTGAGGCCTTCAATGAACTTAAATAATCCCTTTTGGCTGTTCTGTCTTTCGCTGTGGAAAGACGACGCGATTGCAAAGCTCGCCATATCATTGTCGGTCACGCAAGGTGTTGATGTCGTTGGGGTGTTTTTTATTCTCTATGCGCAGCAACACCATAGACAGGTAAACGAGTCGAACTTTCGTGCCATTCAAACAACCTATCGTCCACTCATCGAGCAATATCGAACACTTCGGCGGGCTAGCAAAGATCAAGTAGCTGAGGCGCTCTACCAACAGCAAAAGCAGCTCGAGTTGTGCGCCGAGCAACACTACGCCAACGCCCTGTTCGAACGGGCATTGCATACCGGCCAATTAAATTCGATTGAGCTATCCGTTTTTGAGCGCGAATTATTAGTTTTTGCGGGCTCCCGCATAGACAGCGAAGTGAATCCTCACTAGGATAGTCGAACACTAAAAACAAATAGAGTGAAACTTCATGTTTAAAACAAAGCTACTATCAGCAGCGGTCGTTGCCGTTGCATTGGTTGGTTGTGGCGAAGAGCAAAGCTCTCAGACAACCGACGTCCAACTCGAAACACTCGAGCAACGCGCGTCATACATTATGGGTCGTCAATATGGCGAGCAGCTTTCGGGTGGTGATCAATTCCAGATCGATCACGCGGTTCTTATGGCCGGTGTTCGCGAAGGCCTTGAAGGCACCGAATCTCGCATGAGCGAAGAGCAGATCACGGCAACCATTACCGAGTTCCAAGAGCGTATGCAAGCACTCGAAGCCGAAGCCATGGAAGCCGCTGAAGCTGAGTTAGCGCAGGTATCTGCCGAAAACGAAGCCGAAGGCCTTGCATTTCTAGCGCAAAACGCGACTCGCGAAGGGGTCATCACGACCGAGTCTGGTCTACAGTACGAGGTCATCACTGAAGGTGAAGGCGCGTCGCCATCATCGGAAGCGATTGTCACCGTAAACTACACTGGCACACTGATCGACGGTACGGTCTTTGACTCAACCGATCTTCATGGTGAACCTGCTTCGTTCCCATTGAACCGCGTCATCCAAGGCTGGACAGAAGGCGTTGGCTTAATGAAGGTCGGTTCGGTGCATAAGCTATACATTCCTTACGCGCTCGCTTACGGAGAAATGGGTTCAGGATCTATCCCACCAAAAGCGACACTGATTTTCGAAGTTGAGCTTCTCGACATCGAAGAGCAATAAGCCAATTTTCGATATCGCACAAAAAAGCCCAACACATCATGTGCTGGGCTTTTTTATTGTTAAAGCAGGTTAACCGGGGGATTTTTCAGGGGAGTGAGCGTAATGCAATACTTCGAGCATTTCATCTTCCATCCCAAAGCGAGTTTCTAAAATTTCACCAAGTCGCGTCGCTCGGTCGGCTAGCTCATGAAGATCACACCGCTCGTTTAGAAAATCATGGAACGCCATAATCTTTTGCGTGTTTTCTTCAAGCTGAGGGATCAGTCCCGACACTTTTTGATCACTACCATCTGCAAATTCTTTTCCTTCGAGCATAAGCTGCTCGTAGACTTCGAAGTGCCCCATTGAGGCGTAGTCGACGAGTAGGTCACAGAAGGTCTGAAGCGACTGCCATACTGGCCTAGCTGCGGATGGGTGCACCCCGGTTAGCTGGCAGAATAACTTAACGAGTTGCTGACGCTCTTCGAGCCAACGATCGATGATTTTACTCACGCCACCGAATCGTTCTTCGGCCGTCTTACAGTCGTTCAACATACAGCACCTCCAAAAAAATTTTGTTATATCTTAAGCTTAGACTTGCTTTCCTTTGCTGCAAAGTTTACTGCTGCGATTTACGAAAAATAAGCGTCAAACCAACCAGTAACAGACCGACAAATGCGACTAACGTCCATGCCGGAATGGACAACCCTAAAAGTGACCAGTGGATATCGGCACAGTTACCGTCACCCGCCAAAATCATTTCCATTGCTTCCTGCCAAGGAAAGGCATCCACAATATAATCAAAACTTGGCCCACACAACGGTACTTCATCTTCCGGTAGGTTTTGAATCCAGATATGACGACCTGCAATCGCAACGCCTAAACCTGCAGCGATTGTCATTAACAAAGCATAAAATTTGGTCCAGCGATTATGAATTGCAGCGACGAGTGCCAAAACACCGACCGAGATTGCCGCGATTCGCTGAGCAACACATAAGACACATGGCTCATATCCCAGATACCCCTGGAAATAGAACACCGCCGTTGCCATCATGGTAACCGTGTAAAGAAAACAAAAAATGAATAGTCGTCGAGAAGTGAACATAGCTTGAACTGCCAATTAATTATTAACTGACGACTATTCTGACTGAGGAAGGTAGTTCCTACAACCTTCGGGTTTGCGAAAGCTAGCTAAAGCTGTGACGTTCATCGACGCCGTCAACCAAGTAGATCACCTGTTCACAAATATTCGTCGTGTGATCGCCAATTCGCTCGAGAGAGCGCAGCGTCCACATAATGTTCATTACACGTTTAATCGACCGCGGGTCTTCCATCATATAGGTCATTAGGCTGCGTAGCGCACTCGCATAGTCTTCATCGACTTTTTGGTCCATTTCGATGGTGTCTCGAGCAACATTCGAATCGTATCGAGCAAAACCATCCAGCGCATTGGCAATCATCGCCTGCACGCCCGCTGCGATGCTTCGACATTCTGCATAGCCAATCGGTGACGCCCCCTCTTCCGCCAGCCTAATCCCCATCTGCGCGATCTTAGTTGCCTCGTCGCCCATACGCTCCAAATCCCGAACGATACGCGATACCGCGAGAACCATGCGAAGGTCGCTCGCCGCTGGCTGACGCTTGACCAAGATTTTGGTGCATAGATCATCAGTCTCAACTTCGAGGCGGTTAACTTCCTTATCGAGCGCTTCAACGCTCTCACCCAATGCCGAGTCACCCGTTTCAAGCGCCTCCATGGCTTGTGTTATTTGCGATGACACCAAACCACCCATTTCGAGAAGCTGGGTTCGAATATCTTCTAAATCTTGATTAAACCGCTGTGAAATATGACCATCAAGTTTCATGTGGATTCCTTAACCAAATCGGCCTGTAATATAATCTTCGGTCAATTTATGACCGGGCGAAGTGAACACGGTATTCGTGTCGTCCACTTCAATTAGTTTTCCGAGATGGAAATATGCCGTGCGGTTCGAGATCCGAGCTGCTTGCTGCATCGAGTGGGTTACCACGACGATGGTGTAATTCGACGACAGCTCGGCGATTAGTTCCTCGATTTTCGCCGTTGCAATTGGGTCCAACGCCGAGCAAGGCTCGTCCATCAAGATCACTTCTGGGTTGACGGCAATCGTTCGGGCGATGCACAGTCGTTGTTGCTGCCCTCCTGACAAACCAATACCAGGCGAGTGCAGGCGGTCTTTGACTTCTTCCCATAGACCTGCCGAGCGCAAACTTTTTTCAACCATTTCGTCGAGCTCTATACGGTTGTCGGCTAAACCGTGAATACGAGCGCCATAAGCCACGTTATCGTAGATCGACTTCGGAAACGGGTTAGGCTTCTGAAACACCATACCCACGCGAGCTCGCAATTCGACGGGGTCGACATTCGGGTCATATATATTGACACCGTCCAGCGACATTTTTCCTTTCACCGAGCAAATGTCGATGGTGTCGTTCATACGATTGATCGTTCTTAGAAAAGTCGACTTACCGCAACCTGATGGCCCAATGAAGGCGATGACTTCATTGGCACCAATATCAAGACTCACGTCCTGAATGGCTTGTTTGTCACCATAATAAACGCTAACCGAGTCGGCGGTAATTTTAGGGTTGATGCTCGATGGTCGACCAACCGTTGTATATTCGTTTGTCATATCCATTCCTACTTACCAACGTCGTTCAAGACGCTTGCGCAACCAAATTGCGAAGGCATTCATTAACAATAAAAATCCGAGAAGCACCATGATCGCGCCAGAGGTCTTTTCCATATAGCCACGTTCTGGCGCATCCGACCACAAAAAGATCTGTACCGGCAACACCGCAGAGGGGTCGGTCACGGTCGATGGCACATCCACAATGAATGCCACCATACCAATCATCATAAGCGGTGCTGTTTCACCAAGCGCTTGCGCCAAGCCAATAATCGTTCCCGTCAAAATACCCGGCATCGCCAACGGAACAACGTGATGGAAGACGACTTGGGTTTTCGAAGCGCCCAAACCATAAGCCGCGTCTCTGATCGATGGCGGAACCGACTTAATTGCCGAGCGTGCAGCAATAATGATCGTCGGCAAGGTCATCAAACTAAGCACTAGACCACCCACCAAAGGGGCTGATCGCGGCATCCCAAACCACTGCAGAAACACCGCTAAGCCAAGCAAACCAAACGTGATTGAAGGCACCGCCGCCAAGTTATTGATGTTCACCTCAACAAATTGGGTAAAGCGATTCTTTGGCGCAAATTCTTCGAGGTATACTGCAGCCGCCACCGCAATCGGGAATGAAACGGCGAGGGTCACCAACAGCGTCAACAGCGACCCCATGAT
>JABXIR010000168.1 GCA_013372965.1 Gammaproteobacteria bacterium | reverse complement strand
GAGCTGACAGACAATCCGTATTCGTTTTGTTACTACGAAGATCCACTCAGCTTTTTAGAGGATATTGAAAATAAAACAGCGGAAGTCGATGTACTATTTTTGGATATAAAAATGCCACAAGTAGACGGCTATGAGGTTTTAAGACGCGTGCGCACCAACCGGAATTTTGCCCAGATTCCCGTGATTATGTACAGCAGCTCGGCGAATACGCCTCTGATTGATAGAGCCAATGAGCTCGGTGCCAGCGGTGCCGTTACCAAAACAGGTGAGCTTCGTGAGCTGGCCGAGGCCGTCTGTTCTCAGATTCGCACACATATCCACTGAGTTGTTCTAATACGCGCCACATAATGGTTAGCCACTTCAGGCCTGGCCTTGATGGCGCGGTCGGGACGGAGCTTGAAATGCTCCGAGCGAATGATCAGCTTTACGTCTGTATTGTTTCCATATGACTGTCGATCGCGCTATGTTTGTTAGCCGAGTGTCACTTAGTTAACTTGTGTTCGTTTTGTTAACTCGTCGATAATAGTTTAGCCACGGTATTGCTCATCTCCTCAATTTGCTTCGAATCGATGTAAATCCCATCGATCAATAGTCGTGCGAGTCCGTGCATCATCCCCCAAATAACGCGACTTAATTGCGAGGCTGGAATTTTCGTGGTGATGACGCCGTCTCGTTGCCAGCGCTCGATAAACTTCACAAAGTCGGAGAATGCCTCGTAAGCAGTCGCGCGGAGGGCTTCGTCAGGCGTACCTTGTTGCCATACCACCGCGCCGAACATCAAGTCGTAAAACATCGGACGCTGGGTCGCTTGTTCAAGATAGTTCTGAACGACCATGCGAATCTGTTCAGTCGTGGGTGCGCCTTCGTCGAATTGCTGTCGTTGAAAGTCGTTCCAGCGTTCGAATTGACGTTGAGTAATGGCACACAAGAGTGCACTTTTGTCGCTAAAGTGGTGATAGAGGGCGGTTCGTGAAACGCCAACGTTATCCGCTAGCTTTCTAAGTGAAAGCGAGTCAATACCGGATGTTTCAATCATTTCCTCGGCGCCGTTTAGCAAGGCATTTCTCAAGTCGCCGTGATGATATTGTCGACTCATGGGCTAGCGCTCGTATATCGTCTAAAGTTAGACACAGCATAAACGCACAAACTTGACACTGTCAAAATATCACCGTATCTTGACAGTGTTCAGATTGGGTCTATCCGAGGAACAAACGAGTTAGGCCATAGCAACCAGGAGCTCCAAAGATGTCTGCAAACCCTTATCCGCATTTATTTCAGCCACTCGATCTTGGCTTTACGACTTTAAAGAACCGAGTTCTTATGGGCTCTATGCACACCGGCCTTGAAGAGGCTCCTGATGGCTTTAATAAGCTCGCAGCATTCTTCGCTGAGCGTGCTCGCGGCGGCGTAGGGCTGATCGTAACGGGTGGTATTGGTCCTAATAAACAGGCGGCGACAGCAGCACATGCGGCCTGTATGGAAACGGAAAAAGACGTCGAAGATCATCGGAAGATTACGGAAGCCGTCCATGCCGAGGGCGGTAAAATTGCCATGCAGATTCTGCATACGGGACGTTACGCTTTCAATGAGACTCCGATTGCTCCCTCTGCGATTCAGGCTCCGATTAACTTCTTTAAGCCAAAGGCGGCGACTGAAGAAGAGATCGAGGAACAAATTCAGTCCTTCGTGACGGCAACCACCTTAGCCAAGAAAGCAGGGTATGACGGTGTCGAAATCATGGGCTCTGAGGGTTACTTTCTGAATCAATTCTTAGCTCAACGAACGAATCAGCGCGACGATGATTGGGGTGGCGAATACGACAACCGCATGCGGCTACCGGTCGAGGTGGTGCGTCGTTGTCGTGAAGCAGTGGGCGAAGACTTTATCATTATTTACCGTCTGTCGATGCTCGACCTCGTAGAGGGTGGCTCGACGACCGACGAAATCATTAAGCTCGGTAAGGCGGTTGAGACCGCAGGTGCAACCATCATTAACACAGGCATCGGCTGGCACGAAGCGCGTATTCCAACCATCGCGACTAAGGTTCCGCGTGCTGCATTCACTTGGGTGACGGCTAAGTTTCGTGAGGCACTGTCAGTGCCGGTGGTAACGTCGAACCGAATTAACATGCCGGACGTTGCTGAAGAGGTTCTAGCGCGCGGTGACGCGGACATGGTGTCAATGGCCCGCCCGTTCTTGGCAGATGCGGAGTTTGTCAATAAAGCCGCTCAAGATCGTGCCGACGAGATCAATACCTGTATTGGCTGTAATCAGGCGTGCTTAGATCATATCTTCGAAATGAAAGAAGTGAGCTGCCTGGTGAATCCGCGGGCTTGTCACGAGACTGAGTTAAACATTGAACCTGCAACATCCCGCAAAAAAATCGCGGTAGTGGGCGCAGGTCCGGCCGGCTTAGCCTTTTCGACGACCGCTGCAAGCCGCGGTCACGAGGTGCACTTATTCGATGCTGCCGATGAGATTGGCGGCCAATTCAACATTGCCAAGCGAATTCCAGGTAAAGAAGAGTTTTACGAAACGCTTCGTTACTTCGCTCGACAGATTGAGCTCACCGGTGTGAACCTGCATCTCGAGAAGTTTGTTACACCCGACTTTTTAAAGGCTCAGGGTTTCGATGAAATCGTATTAGCGACGGGTATTATTCCGCGCACGCCGAGCATCGAAGGGATCGATCATCCAAAAGTGATGAGCTACTTAGATGTTATGAATGGTGCTGAGGTCGGGAAGCGTGTTGCAGTCATTGGTGCCGGTGGTATCGGTTTTGATATTTCAGAGTATTTGTCGCATCAGGGGGTGTCGACTTCTCAGGATATCGCGGCATTCATGAAAGAGTGGGGTGTCGATATGTCACTCGAAGCTCGTGGCGGTATTGAGGGTGTTGAAGCACAAGTACCTCCCTCACCTCGTGAGATCTGGTTATTACAACGTAAGACCTCTAAAGTCGGTAAAGGGCTAGGAAAAACGACGGGATGGATTCACCGCACAGGGCTTAAGAACAAAGGCATTCACATGCTGCCTAGCTGTGAGTACAAAAAGATTGATGATGCTGGGCTTCATTTGTCGATCGCGGGCGAAGACCGACTGTTGGAAGTAGACCACATTGTTGTCTGTGCTGGGCAGGATTCAAACGATATGTTACTCGCCGATTTAGACGGGATGGTCGTTCATAAAATTGGCGGTGCTGATGTAGCGTCAGAGTTGGATGCGAAGCGTGCGATTGATCAGGGAACTCGCTTAGCCGCTGAGGTATAACTGAGTTAGGCTTGAAGCTCATCGTTTAGGGTTTGCGCTCGGCGGTGAGCATCAAGTGCACTGAGCATGCCTTTCTTCTCTTCGTAGCTAAACGACTTCCAATGACGATTCTCGAGCGCACCTGCTAACACCCAAAGAAGATTTTCGGACGGTTTTCTATTGGCGTGGAACCAAACGCGATGAAAGGCCTGAACCGCGCCGAGTTGTCGCAGTTGGTTTGCAGAAGTGATGTCGACCTGAGCCAAAATGTCGGCACTGTGTGCCCCGATGTTCGGTAGGTCGGTAAGTTTGACATCCATATCAGTAATTGCTTAAGCCACCGAAAACCTGAGCATAACAGTGAATTTGCGCTTTAGCAAAGAAATTGATTAAAAATTGACTAATTGGTCATTTTTGCAATTGACGGTCAAAACTCAAGCATAAAAGTCACTGGGCCGTCATTCACTAAAGCGACCTTCATGTCAGCGGCAAAAATTCCGGTGTCGCATGGGACTCCTTCGAGCCGCAGTTGCTCTGCGAGTCGTTGGTAAATAGCGTTCGCGTGATCCGGCTTTGCCGCACTTGAAAACGATGGGCGCAGCCCTTTTTTCGTGTCGCCAGCGAGCGTAAATTGCGAGATGAGTAGAACGCTTCCACCGATGTCTTTTACACTCAAATTCATCTTACCATCTGAATCGCTGAACACTCGATAGCGAGACAGCTTGCTGCAGGCAGCTTTTACTGTATCTTCCGTATCATGTGGTTCGACGCCAAGTAAGACGAGTAAGCCTTGTCGAATGTCGCCGACCACTTCGTTGTCGACCGTTACACTAGCGCTACTGACTCGTTGAATAAGGGCTTTCATACAGGGTCGCTCGAATAGTACTGATGGGTTGACGTGGCTTTTGGGTTAAGCGCCTTGGCGAGCGCGGTGGTCCATTGTGCACCATCTTTGGCGAGCTGGTACGGGGGATTAACCACCAACATCCCTGAGCCATACATTCCGCGGTCACCCTCGGGTGGGCGAAGTACAATTTCGTTGCGCAGAATATGATCGATGCCATCACGTCGAAGTTGGTCGATCATGCGCATGTGATTATTGGCAGGTAACAGTGGGTACCAGATTAAAATAACCGCCTTTTGCCAAATCTTGAGCGTCTGTCGTACCGCCTTAGCAACCCATTGGTACTCGGGTTTTTCTTCATAGGCTGGGTCGATGATAACGACGGCGCGTGGTGTTTTTGGCGGGAATAATCCACGCAGCATTTCATAGCCATCGCGCTGATGAACGCTGATGTGTGGCAAGCCGTAAAGTAGCTGTTCTAGGTGTTTGATTTCACCGGGGTGTGCATCACTGGTGTGGAAATAGTCTTGTTCTCTCATTGCGTCAGCGATGAGTAGTGGAGACCCTGGGTAACAGTTGGGATCAGACTCGGTAATCTGCTCGACTTTATCGAGGTAATGAGCGACTGGGTCGGGCAGTGAGGCTGAGGTCTTTTGTAAGGTTAAGATCCCCGCTTCGAACTCACGCGTTTTTTGTGCTTCCGGAGAATCGAACTGATACCAGCCACGGCCACCGTGGGTGTCGTAGAATGTAATTGGGCTGTTCTTTTTTTGAAGATAACCAATAACATCTAATAGAATGGCGTGCTTATGGACGTCGGCAAAATTGCCGGCGTGATAAATGTGCTGATAGCTGAGCATAATCGTCCTCGTTCGCGAAGTGTCTAGTATATCATTAAGGCTTTCAGCGCGAAGTGTTTTAAAAGGAATCACGGTGTCACAAAAAGATCGTTTTGGCGGTATCGACCGTTTGTACGGCCTGGGAGCTGCTGAGTTGCTCTCAGAATGCCACATTATGGTTGTTGGGATTGGCGGCGTCGGCAGTTGGACAGCGGAGGCGTTGGCGCGCTCTGGCGTTGGCAAAATAACGCTGATTGATGCGGATGACGTGTGTGTCACTAACATCAATCGCCAAATTGTCGCACTCGATGACACAGTCGGCGATGCTAAGATCGATGTCATGGACGACCGAATAGCGCGAATCAATCCAGACTGCGAGGTTGTGTTGCACCACCAGTTCGTGACGCTCGATAACATCCCAGAGCTTATTCGAGACTGTGATATCGTGATTGACGCGATCGATGCGCAAATGATTAAAGCGGCCATTATCGCTCATTGCAAACGCCAAAAAATACGCTGCGTGACGGTGGGCTCAGCCGGCGGTAAAGTCGATCCTCGTCTCGTAACATCCGTTGATTTGGCAAAAACTAAGAACGATCCGTTAGCAGCTAAAGTACGCGGCACCCTAAGAAATCGATTTGGCTTCACGCGAACCGAGGGGAAGCGCTTCGGTGTTGAGTGTGTGTACTCGACCGAACAAATGGCCTACCCGCAACCCGACGGCACAGTAAACGGTCGAAAGTATATCGAAGACGGAGTGTCAAAGATGGACTGCTCGGCCGGCTTCGGCTCGATTACGATGGTTACCGCTACATTCGGTATGGTGTCAGCGACTCGAGCAATCGATATTTATCTCGCGAAACATCGAAGCTAAAAAAGAGCGATGAAAAAAAAGCGGGCCTCAAAGAGGACCGCTTTTCGATGAACCGTTTACGTTGTTAGAAGAACGCCTGCAAGCCGGTTTGTGCACGACCCAAGATCAACGCGTGAACGTCGTGGGTGCCTTCATAGGTATTGACTGCTTCTAGGTTCATCACGTGGCGGATCACTTGGTACTCATCCGAAATACCGTTACCACCGTGCATGTCACGAGACATACGTGCGATGTCGAGTGCTTTGCCGCACGAATTGCGCTTAACCAATGAAATCATCGTTGGGTCCCATTCGCCCGAATCGATGATACGGCCCACCTGAAGAGCGCCCTGAAGACCGAGAGAGATCTCTGTTTGCATGTCGGCTAGTTTCTTCTGAATAAGCTGGTTCTGTGCGAGTGGACGACCAAACTGGACACGATCCAGTGTGTACTGACGTGCCGCGTGCCAACAGAACTCTGCCGCACCTAGTGCTCCCCAAGAAATGCCGTATCGCGCGCGGTTAAGGCACGAGAAAGGACCAGACAAACCGCGAGCTTTTGGCAGCTTGTTTTCTTCGGGAACGAAAACGCGATCCATAACGATTTCGCCAGTAACCGATGCGCGGAGTGAGAATTTACCTTCGATTTTTGGTGCAGAAAGCCCTTTCCAGCCCTTCTCGAGGATGAATCCTCGTACCACCCCTTCTTCGTCCTTGGCCCAAACGACAAAAACGTCCGCCACAGGCGAGTTGGTGATCCACATTTTAGCGCCGGTGAGTTCATAACCGCCGTCGACTTTTTTGGCGCGAGTCTTCATGCCGTTTGGATCAGAGCCAACATCTGGCTCGGTCAAACCGAAACAACCAATCCACTCGCCGGTAGCAAGCTTCGGTAGATATTTTTCTTTCTGCGCTTCACTACCCCATTCGTTGATTGGGTGCATCACAAGCGATGACTGAACTGAAAGCGCTGAGCGGTAGCCTGAGTCGACGTATTCGACTTCACGCGCAACGAGACCGTAGGCAACGTAGTTAACGCCTGCACATCCGTAGCCGTTGATCGTTGATCCGAGTAAGCCGAGTTCGCCCATCTCACGCATGATGTTAACGTCGAAGATTTCATGACGATTGGCTTCTTGGACGCGCGGAAGAAGTTGGTTGCGTGCGTAATCACGCGCTGTATCGCGAACTAATTTCTCTTCTTCTGAGAGTTGATTGTCGAGAAGGAGAATATCATCCCAGTTTGCTAGAACGTGTTTGCTCATTGGTTACCTGCCTTTAAAAGCTTGTTATATCAGTCAGTGCAGTTAAAAATTTGTCACACATTATTGCGGAAGCAACGCTTATTGCCTAGCGTTGATTGGTTAATGGCGAGGTAAAATCGCGTTTTTTTGAAACTTTGCAATATAATTTCGTTAGGCTCGATTTAGGGCAAATTTTATTCAATGCGCCACTCAGGATTCAATGGTCGAAGGTCGATAGTCTTACTAAATCGAATTCAATTGTTTTATTTATTAGATTAATTTTGGCGCGATTGAGATAATACTCGGCATCAGTGATTAGGAGTTATTTTATGGAAACGTTTACTATTTTTGGTCGTCCAGGGTGTGGTTTTTGTGTGCG
>JABXIR010000102.1 GCA_013372965.1 Gammaproteobacteria bacterium | reverse complement strand
GAAGCGCGACACCATCGATAAGGCGATAGCGCGTGGCGCGGGTGATGCTGAAGGCGATAATTACGATGAAATAACCTACGAAGGCTACGCTCCCGGTGGAGTGGCGGTGCTCGTTGAAACATTGACAGATAATCGAAATCGAACGGTTGCCGAGGTTCGTCATTGTTTTTCGAAGCGCGGCGGTAGCTTGGGCACCGACGGCTCAGTTGCGTACTTATTTACACGTGTCGGTCAGTTGGTTGTGGCGTCTAGCGATGAAGATGCAGTACTTGACGAGGCGTTAGAAGCGGGTGCTGATGACGTTGTACTATCAGGCGATGTTGTGGAAGTCACGTGTGACTGGACTGAGCTTTCGGCAGTTAAAAGCGCGCTCACTCAAGCGGGTTTTGAAGTCGAAAGTGCTGAGGTCGCAATGGTTGCTTCAATTGAGGTCGATTTAGATCTCGATGGTGCAGAGAAGGTCTTGGGTCTCATCGACGCGCTTGAAGATCTTGATGATGTTCAGGCTGTCTTCACCAATGCGAATATTCCTGAAGAGGTACTTCGTCAGCTCGGTTAAAGTGCTTCAAAACGCGCTGACCGACATCGGGCGAGCTTCACAGCTCGCCTTTTTAATGACGGTACCATTTCAGTTGGGGTGTGGTACACTCAGAAATCATAAAAACAACTGGATAAATACACAGCATGTCACTGGTTCTTGGTGTCGATCCTGGCTCGCGAAAAACTGGTTTTGGTGTGGTTGATACCTCACAGCGAAAACCTATTTACGTTACGAGTGGCGTCATAAAGCTGCCAGTCGAAGCGTCTCTCGCGACTCGTCTCAATGTTCTGTTTGAGTCGCTTGTGACCGTCATCTCCGAGTACCAGCCTAACGAAGTCGCCATCGAAGATATCTTTATGAATAAAAACGCGCAGTCAGCTCTAAAGCTCGGTCATGCGCGTGGTGCAATCATGGTTGCTGCAGGTCAGTGTCAGTTGCCGGTTTTCGAGTATGAAGCGCGAAAAGTAAAGCAATTAGTCGCGGGTAGTGGTAATGCCGATAAGTTCTCGGTGGCGCACATGGTTCAGCGTCAGCTGAATCTGCCATCGGCGCCTAAAGAAGATGCGGCGGATGCGCTTGCTGTGGCACTTTGTCATATTCACTTGTCCGGAGGTGTGGCGGCACTCTCTGGCGCGGGAAAATTTGCCCGCGGTCGTTTAAGGATGTAAATATGATTGTATTGATTACTGGGCAGCTCATCGAAAAAACGTCAACGAGTGTCATCGTCGATGTTCAGGGTGTTGGATACGAAATTGAAGTGCCTTTAACCACGCTTTACGAGATGCCAGAATCCGGACAAACCATCCGGTTGCACACGCACTTTGTGGTTCGCGAAGATGCACAGTTGTTATTCGGCTTTCACGATAAGGCGTCCCAACAGCTGTTTCGAATGTTAATCAAAATCAATGGTGTTGGACCGAAAATGGCGATTGCCATTATGTCGTCGGTCTCTGCCAATGAGTTGGCGACGATCGTTGCAGATAATTCGGTTGCGAGATTAGTGAAAGTGCCTGGTGTCGGTAAAAAGACAGCAGAGCGTTTAATAATTGAGTTGCGCGACAAGCTGTCGGTAGCAGACTCGCACGGCATGCCTTCATCGGGGTTGTTGGGCGATTCTTCAATTAGTGATGAGGCCCAGGCGGCGTTACAGGGGCTTGGTTATAAACCGAGTGAAGCAGAAAAACTCGTGGCGGCCGCACTCAAGCAGAGTGCGTTTACACGAAGTCAAGATCTCATTAAAGCAGCGTTACAGCAAATAGTAAGGTAATTTGGCCATGATCGAAGTCGATCGATTTGTAGCTCCAGAGGCTCTCCCGAAAGAGAAAGAACAAGAAGCAGGTATTCGACCCGCAACACTTGATGATTACGTCGGCCAAACCGCAGTTCGCGAGCAAATGGCCATCTTTATGGGCGCCGCTAAAAATCGTGGCGAGTCCTTGGATCATACCCTCGTGTTTGGGCCGCCCGGGTTGGGCAAGACGACTTTGGCAATGATCATTGCGAATGAAATGGGTGGTCAGCTGCATTCTACGTCAGGACCGGTTCTCGAGAAGGCGGGTGACTTAGCCGCTATCATGACCAACCTCGAAGAAGGCGACGTCTTATTCATCGACGAGATTCACCGCCTCAGTCCCGTGGTCGAGGAAGTGCTCTATCCTGCGATGGAGGATTTTCAGCTCGATTTAATGATTGGCGAAGGGCCGGCTGCTCGCTCGATTAAACTCGATCTGCCAAGGTTTACTCTCGTTGGCGCGACGACGCGCGCCGGCCTCCTCACGTCGCCGCTCCGAGACCGCTTCGGTATTGTCCAGCGGCTCGAATTCTACAGTGTCGAAGAGCTTGCAAGCATTGTAACGCGAGCTGCGGGCATTCTAAATCTTCAATCTGACCCAAGTGGTGCTCAAGAGATTGCTCGTCGAGCACGTGGTACGCCGCGTATTGCTAACCGTTTGCTGCGTCGAGTGCGTGATTTCGCGGAAGTTCGTCACGATGGTGTGGTGAGTAAGGCAGCGGCGGATGATGCATTGAATGTACTCGATGTAGACGCTGCGGGTTTTGATACCATGGATCGCCGATTACTCGATACGCTAATTAACAAGTTTGATGGAGGGCCTGTGGGTGTCGATTCACTGGCTGCCGCCATTAGTGAAGAGCGTGACACCATCGAGGATGTCATCGAACCCTACCTCATTCAGCAAGGCTACATTGCGCGAACCCCGCGGGGTCGAATTGCGACGCGTTTAGCATATCAGCATATTGGCGCAGTATGGACGAAAGAAAATGGATAGTATGAACACGTCAATGCGAGTGTATATCGAGGATACAGACGCAGGCGGTATCGTTTACTACGTGAATTATCTTAAGTTCATGGAAAGGGCGCGAACCGAGTTTATGAGATCACTCGGGTTTGGTAAAACCGCACTTTGGGATGAGTTAATGTTCGTTGTGCACAGTGTTAATGTTGATTATAAGCGTCCTGCAAAGCTCGATGACTTAATTACCGTCAGCTCCATTCCCGTTAGGGCTTCACGTGTCAGTCTATATTTCGAGCAAGATGTAACCCGTGATGGGGAACTTCTGTGTTCGGGAATGATCAAAGTTGCATGTGTTGACCGGAATACAATGAAGCCTGCAAAAATGCCGCAGGAACTGCTCGAAAAAATTAAAATAAAGAATCCGTCGTAAAGGAGGGGGTCCTTTGGAATCAGATATGTCGTTTTTGGGATTGATCGGAGCCGCAAGTGCTCTGGTTCAGTTCGTCATGCTTACTTTGGTTGCGGCCTCAATCGCTTCTTGGGTCATGATTTATCAGCGCTGGTCTTACTATCGCTCGCTGCAGTCATCCGATCGCGCATTTGAGAGCGACTTTTGGTCGGGCGAAGACCTGAGTCAACTTTACGCGCGTTCACGTGAAGATAGCTCGAGAGTTTTGGTCGGTTTAGAGGCTATTTTTGTTGCGGGATTCAAAGAGTTCGCGCGACTGCGTTCCGATGCGACACGAATCGACGATATTAATCAAGGGGTCAGCCGAGCGATGCGTATTGCGCGTAATCGTGAAGAGGATCGCCTCGAGTCTCAATTACCTTTTCTCGCCAGTGTTGCATCGACCAGCCCATATATTGGTCTGTTTGGTACTGTATGGGGAATCATGAATTCATTTCGAGGGCTGTCGGACGCTGGACAAGCCACCCTTGCGACGGTTGCTCCTGGTATCTCAGAGGCCTTGATTGCTACGGCGATGGGATTGTTCGCTGCAATTCCTGCTGTGATGGCCTATAACCGCTTCGCTGCAAAAATGGAGCGTATCATTAACGATCACGAAACGTTCGCAGAAGAGTTTACTAGTTTACTTCACAGGCAGTTACTTGCTGCACGCCGAGTGGCGGGGCAGAAGTGATATGGCTCGTCGTAGACGCTTGGTAGCGGAGATAAACGTCGTTCCATACATCGACGTGATGTTGGTCCTATTGATTATTTTCATGGTGACCGCACCGCTATCGATGCAGGAAATTCTCGTCAATCTCCCCGATGCCGATAGTCAGCCTGCCGAAGCTAACGAGGACGAGTCGTTGGTACTCGTCGTACTTGCTGATGGCAGCTATCAAATTAATATTGGTGAGTCTGATCGTGTGGTAACTTCAGAGCAGCTGCGTGACCTTGTGTCACGCGTTCTGAGTGAAAATCCGTCGATACGTGTTTACGTGCAAGGTGATGAGGCGGTGTCGTACGGTAAAGTCATTGAAGCGATGTCTGCGCTCGAATCAGCGGGCGCAAGTTCGGTCGGGCTGATGACGGAGCCGCGCTCTTAGTTATGCTAGGTAGAGAGAGTGATGTCTGGGCGAGTTTCCTGTTTGCATTTAGCTTGCATGCCGTCCTCATTGTTTTTCTTTCATTAAGTTGGGAGTGGTCTCTTTATTCGCTGCCAACTGAAAGGCCAAAATCGATCGAGGCTCAGTTGATTCAATCAGAACCAGCGTCCGAACCTGAACCGCAACGACGGACGCCACCCAGACAGTCGAGTAACACGCCTGCGCCAGTTCGATCGCAACCTGAGCCTCAGCCCGTTGCGCAGCCGAACCCTGAGCCAGTGGTTATTGAGGAGCCGGCGCCGGTATCTGAGGCTCGGCCAGCGCGTATCCCACCCGCGCAACGTGAAATGAGAGATGAGCTCAGCCTCGATGATGCCTTGAGTATCGAGGATGACGCTTTTCAGTCAATGACTGAGGAACAACAGGCCGCAAGCAAAGAGAGCACGATACGAGCGAAGTTCGCCAATCAAGTCGCGATGTATTGGTCTCGTCCACCAAGTGCGAGAAACGGTATGGAGGTTGTGATCCGTATTCAGTTGGTGCCAAGTGGCGAGGTAGTGAGTGCGACCGTGGTGAATGCGAGTGGAGACCCAGCGTTTGATCGCAGTGCGTTGGAGGCAATTCGGCAGGCGGCCCCTTACGAATTTGTTTTAGAGTTTGGTCAGGCGTTTTTCAATGAACGATTGAGAACCATGACTGTTGTATTTAGACCGGAGGATCTTAAGTGAAGTTACCACGTAGTATGGTTGTAGTAGCACTGTTAGTGATGTCTGTATTTGTGCGAGCCGATGGTGATTTGATTGTTGAGGTGACGCGAGGGTTAGATAACCCTACACGCGTTGCTGTCGTTCCGTTTTCTTGGGATGGCGAATACGCAATGCCGGTAGACGTGGCGCAGGTTGTCAGCGATGACTTGGTGAGGACGGGTGAGTTTTCAACGATTAGTCGTAACAACATGCTCTCATACCCGGCATTTAGTCATGAAGTGGTGATGGGGGACTGGCGTTTGGTTAGGGCTCAGTATCTCGTGATCGGAAGCATGACTACCAATGGTGCGACTGTGAATCTTGAGTTTTCGCTTTATGATGTCGTTCGTGGGCGAGTCGTTTTGACCGAGCGCGTTAGCCGCACGCGAACTGAGCTGCGTGATATGGGACATCAAGTTGCAAACATAGTGTATGAGGCGCTAACAGGCTTCGACGGGATCTTTAGAACGAAGATCGCCTATATACGAGCTGAGCGCGATGGTTTAGGTGAATTCGTTTATCGTTTGATTGTTGCCGATCAGGATGGCTACAACGAACGTACTTTGCTGCGCTCTCGTGACCCGATTATGTCGCCGTCTTGGTCACCCGATGGTACCGAGCTAGTTTACGTGAGTTTCGATGGTGGCCGACCTGCGATCTACCGACAGAACCTAATTACGGGGCAGCTCACGAAGCTCACAGAGTTCCAAGGTCTTAACAGTGCGCCGTCTTGGTCTCCTGATGGAAGCCGCTTGGCTTTGGTGCTTTCAAAGGATGGCGACCCAGAGGTTTATATTCTGGAGTTGGCGTCGGGACGTCTTCAGCGAGTAACTCATCATTACGCGATTGATACCGAACCTGCGTGGATCGACAACAATTCTTTGATCTTCACCTCAAATAGAGGTGGTCGCCCACAAATCTACAAAATATTACTTGATTCGGGAAGGCTTCAACGCTTAACCTTTAGCGGCGACTACAACGCACGGGGACGAATATCGCCTGACGGTAAGTATCTCGTGATGGTGCATCGTGAAAATGGCGTATTCAAAATCGCTGCCCAAGACTTAGCAACGTCGAGAGTGCACGTTTTAACAGAAACAACACTCGACGAATCACCCACGATCGCGCCCAACGGTCGAGTTGTGATGTACGCAACGCGGGATGGTGATCAGGGTATTTTGTCGGCTGTGGCAATTGACGGGGGGGTCCGTGTAAAATTGCCTGCAGCGCAGGGAGACATACGGGAGCCTTCGTGGTCACCTGTATTAAATAACTAATTTTAGTTACACTACTATAATCCATGACCAGACTATATAGGGGTTCAAACATGGCAATTTCAAATACTATCGGTAAGCTAGCAGGTGTTGCTCTTACAGCAGCGCTTTTTGTTGGTTGTGCTCAAACTCCAGACGCTCCAGAAGTTGACGAGACTCAAGCAAATCAAGAACAGGTTGTTCAGAAGACTCCTGAACAGATTGCTGCAGAAGAGCGTCAGGCTCGTGTTGACTCTGCAAAGGCTGAAGTTGCGAATATGGGTGATACCGTATTCTTCGACTTCGATGATTCAACCATCAAGTCTGAGTCTGTAACTACGTTGAACGCTTGGGCTAATTACTTGAAGGTCTCAGGTGACAACGCGGTAATCCAGGGTCACACCGATGAGCGTGGCTCACGTGAGTACAACATCTCTCTTGGCGAGCGTCGTGCTAATGCAGTTATTGGTTACCTAACTAGCCAAGGCGTTGAAGCATCGCAGTTAGAGGCAGTCTCTTACGGTGAAGAATCACCAGCAGTTGATGGCTCTAACGAATACGCTTGGAGCCGCAACCGTCGCGCTGTTCTAGAGCTATAAGTTCTAAAAAGGAAGTACTATGAACGCAATTACATTGCGCTCATTCCTAATTGGGGTCATCACAGTTGTGCTGGCCCCTTTTGCGTATGGGCAAATTCCAATTGACGAATCGGTCGGTGAAATTACAGCGGTTGATCAGCAGGAAGATACCGCCGATCCGGTTGATTCAGCGGTTAATCAATCCGGACAGTTGTTTCTGCAGTTACAGCGTCTTCAGGGTGAAGTGCAGATGCTTCGTGGCATCGTAGAAGAGCAGGCAGCTATGTTGGCTCGACTTGAACAGCAGCGATTTGATGATTTCGTCGCAATAGATCAGCGTATTGCAGCGCTGGAGGCAGGGGGAGTGGTAGTAACAACCCCGGCTGAGGATCGTGGCGAAGCAACGGATTCGTCTGTGGCGTCCACAGATGGTGTGGTGGTTCCAGATACTCTCGACTCAGCGGCTTCTGATGTCGATGAGGAGCGTGCCAAGGCTGAATACGATCGTGCACGCGAGCAGCTAATGTCGCGCAACTTTGATCAGGCCGTAGAGCAGTTTAACCAGTTTGTTGTGCAGTACCCTTCGTCTCGTTACGCGGCTAACGCATACTATTGGCTGGGTGAAATCGCAATTCAACGAAATGATCTACAGCAGGCGCGACAGCAATTTACCTCGGTGATTAACTTCTTCCCCAACCATCACAAAACGCAGGATGCGAAGTATAAGCTGGGCGTTATTTATTATCAGCTTGGTCAAGCGGAGCAGTCTCGCTCGTATTTTGAGGAAGCGGCTTCCGGCACCGGAAATACCGCGCGTTTGGCACGTGCAAAATTAGACGAGTACTTCTAAACTTCCAGTGTCGTTAAGGCGAGTCTAGTTTCGTAAGTAGTTGTTACTAGACGAAAAATTGCAGTTTTTGCTAAAAACGACTTGCCTTATTTTTGCAACGCGTTATTATACGCG
>JABXIR010000036.1 GCA_013372965.1 Gammaproteobacteria bacterium | reverse complement strand
TAGCCGAGAACATCCCGTAAGTAGTAATTAATGGCTGGAGTGAATGAGTGCAACCAACTGGTCAATTCCGCCCAATAATCGGGAGAGTCTCCCGTATCGCGGAGGTCGATCCCCTTGTAGCGGGAGTCTAATCGACCGACGGTAAAACCCTCATCACGCAGCAACGCTTTCCAGAAATAGGAATTCGGAATATCAAGGTTCGACTGCAGAATTTCGTTCGACGACAAGCCGGTGTAGCGAGCAATACTGTTTGCAATTTCGACCTTCATCTCATTGCTAAGTGATGCGCCACGAGCCAAGGCCGGCAAGTACTCATCCATGGTAAACCCTTCAACCTCTGCAAGAAACTGCAGCAATGGCATCGATTGATAACGAGCTTCAAGTTGCCCGTGGTACCAAGCCGTCGCGGCGAAATAAGGTAGTCGGTTGGCTGCTTTAACGGGCCCTTCACGATTGATACCGATGTCGGTTGGGGACACCAATATGACGCCGTTCAAATACATCCACTGACTGTTTTGTAACTCGAGAGCTAAGCCTGAGACACGGGTCGTTCCGTAGCTCTCACCAATCAAGAATTTCGGAGAGCGCCAACGCTGATGACGACTTACGAAGTTATCAATCCATTCACCTAAATAGGCGATGTCTTCATTCACACCGAAGAACATATCGCCTTGCCGCTCTCTACTCGGTAAATTACCATCTGCGCCAGGTAGCACTCTGGAAAACCCGGTGTTAACTGGGTTTACAAACACGATATCGGCCACATCGAGCACTGAATAGGGATTTTGACGAACACCGTAAGGCTGTACCGGATAGCCTTCATCGTCGATATTTAGGATCATCGGGCCGGTGTAAGCCACATGCATCCATACGGACGCGGACCCTGGGCCCCCGTTGAATGAGATCAACAGTGGTCGCGACTCAGAAGGACCTGCATCGGTCCGCTTGTAGTAAGTGTAGAAAAGCGTAGCGGTGGGCAAGCCGTTTTCATCCCACACGGGCTGAGTGCCAACTTCGGCCGTATAGCGAACTCGCTCACCATTGATCGTGGTGCGGTGTTCCGTAATCGTGTGTTCGTCAACGATTACATCGCGAGTGGACGCCATGGCAGGCAAGGCGAAACCAATTGAGGCAACTGCAAGTAAAACAACGCGAAACTTAGACATAGCCATTACTCCTCTCGCTGATTCACAATGGGAAGTTCCTGAACGTGCAAATCGAGTTGTGGGAACGGAATTTCAACGCCCGCCGCATCAAGACCAATTTTGAAGCGTTCGAGTAACTCGCAGCGAAGACGGATCACGTCCGCGGTGGCACACCAGGCTTTAATCGTAAAATTAACTGAACTATCGGCTAACGCATCGACACCGACAAAGGGAATTGGATCGTCGTAGATCTCTTCATGTTCTGCACACACTGTTTCGAAAACCTTTCTAGCGGCTTGAAGGTCGCTTTTGTACGACACACCGACCACCATGTCGATGCGACGGCGAGCATGTGCGGTATAGTTGGTAATCACACTGCCGAATACCATGGAGTTTGGCAGGATGTTTTTACGATTATCCGGCGTATCAATAGACGTAGAGAACAGTTGAATACTGGTTACCGTACCGACAACCCCCCCAGTCTCGACAAAGTCGCCCACACGGAACGGCTTCAACACGATCAGCAATACTCCTGAAGCGAAGTTGGACAGCGAGTCTTTGAGGGCTAAACCAATGGCTAAGCCAATGGCACCGACCATCGCTACCAGTGTTGTCGTCTCGACGCCCACATGATTTAACGCCGCGACGATCACCGCTGTAACTAACAGCAAGAAGACAATCTTAGAAACGAATTCAGAGGCCGCTGGATCAATGCCTTTTCGCGTCATCAACCCCTTAGTCAGTCTCTCAAATACTCGTGAAATCTTAAGCCCGACAAAAAAGATGACTAACGCGATCAAAAACTGCTCGCCCGTCAACCAAAGCACCTCTTCGTTGTCGATCAACCACTGTTTAATTACTTCCATGACTGCCCCTCTGTAGGTTCTTTTAAGCTAGTGTATCGCACTCTACGTATTTGACCACTTCGTTGACTATCTACATGGCAACGGACAGGTAGTCTCCAAAGACCTGCTTACCGTCGATAAAGGTCGCAAGAAGCTCGGTAGTGCAGTAGCTGTCGTCGTAAACGACATCGCATAACTCGTAAGCGACTTGCTCCTCGTCAGCATTGACCCTGTCACTGATCTTATCCGATAGAGCGATTAAATCGTTGTTAATGACAATAAAGTCCGCGCGCTTACCAACCTCGAGCGAGCCAGTCAGACTGTCGTGACGCATCGCGCGAGCGGCGTTTATCGTATACGCATCAAGAATATCCTTGATGTTCATGCGTTCCGACGCATTGAGAACTGTCCAATGCGAGGTTTCCTCGGTTTCATCAATCCAGTCCGCCCGAAGCAATGCTCCGATAATATTGGTGAACGGTCGAGGCCCATTGAAGTCAACTGGCGCATCCGAACCGATTGAGATCATACCTCCAGCCTTGCGGATCGATTCGACGGGATAAACGCTTTGCATGTAACTTGAATCTTCCCGATAAAGCGAACTCAGGTCGTTCACATTGCTTACTTCACTGATGTAAGGTATCACCGACGCATCGTACTCGCGCCACGGTATAAACCACGCAGGTGAAGGTGTTGCAAACACCTTCAATTCGCCAAATCGATCGACATCACTCTCCGAGACTAACTGTAAGTGAGAAATATTGTGCGGAATATCAGTGCCATTCGCCTCACGAGCCGACGCCACCGCATCGAGTGCCACCGAGACGGCGCGATCTCCAATTGCGTGGAAATGAACAACGCCATCTTCGGCGTCAACGGCGGTCACAACGCGTTGTAATTGGATGGAATCGAGCTCAAGCGTACCGCGCTGCTGTGGATGTTCGGGCCCGTAATGTATCTCACCCGACGGGGCTATTTCTGCATTCAAGTAATTTGAATGAAGTGCTGCGGTTTGAGTTGGGTACTCAATCACGCCATCGACAAAGATTTTAATTCCATCGACTTTGACACGATCCAAGTCGGCCAAACGAGCTCGTGCATTACTCAAATCGTCAAGCAGTGCGTCTAAGTCGACCACGCCTTGTTCGTTAACATGAGTATCCTTGCTAAGACCCAGCGCCAATGTCGCCCTCGGCAGTAACTTGCCATCACGTGCCAACCCACCGTAGATAGCGACATCACGCGCGGATGCCCATGCCTCGGTAAACGCGGTAATACCATTGCTAACAAAGTACTCGTTGACGCGTTCGTAGTCGCGAATAAAGCCTTCTACAGAAAGCGACTCATACTTGAATAAGTCCCACGCAGCCTGACTTTTAAGCTGTCCGGTTGGCAAGCCCTCACTATTCAATGGAATCAACGCAGTATAAGCCTGAAGTTCATTACTTAACGACTCGGCGGTTAATCGTACGTGCTCACCCCGAAGCGTTGCGCCATTCTCAAGTGCATAGTGGTTAACGGCGTAGGCATGTCCGTCAATGCCAATTAAAATGATCTTATGCTCTATAGAGATTTCATCGAGTCCCGATGCAATATCAGGATAGTTCCCCAAGAATCTCGGGCTGTCGGCACCGTAGCCATTAAACTGAGCAACAGTTATCCAACCACCACTGACGGGGGCTTGATCACCCAATGCTTCAAGACACTCACTCACGGTATCGATAATGCCTTGAAGGTCGAGGTTGTTTTGATCAGGTAAGCGGCAAGTTTCGCCCTCGAGCGCTAGCGACGGATGTATATGTGCGTCGTGAATACCAGGCATCAAGAACTTTCCTTCTAGATCCACCCAGCTATCGGCGTCACCGTAAACATTTCGAGCCGTTTCAAGCTCGCCTACGAAGATAATATCTTGCCCTTCAACGACCAGTGCTTCCGCGACAGATTGCTGGGAGTCAGCGGTATAGATGGTTCCACCAAAGTACACGGTTCTAGAATTGTTTACAGATGGCGCCGCGCACGAGACGGTCAAAGCCAGAAGACAAATAATCGTAAAGCGTTGCATTGCGATTCCTCTATTTTAGCGACGTTTCTTATTGTAATGGATATGCTTCTCGGCGCGTCGTATTGCGAATTCGCCAAAACCGATGGTCAACAACGCCCCTAGAATAACCTCCCAAACAGCGCCTTCTCCAGGGGTATACATAAACAGGATGATCGCTAAGGTCAGAACAATAATGACCGCCATTGCTGCGACTTTCGCACCGATGTCGCCGAACGGAACCTTATAAGGCCGCTTATGTTGTGCATCACGTTGTCTTAGGTATAAGAAAGCGAAGACCATCACGATGTATGGAAGGATAAATATGACGGCACTGAACGCGAACAGATTCCAGAATAGCTCTTCGTTGGAACCCGCCAAAAATCCATAGAGAAGCAGCAACGACGAAGCGACAACCCCCATAACAATTGCGGCGCCAACGGGTGTCCCACGCCGCGCATCAGACTTACCGAGAAATGCAGGAAGTTCACCCGCCTGTGCGGCTTCACATGCGGCGCGATTCGACCCCATACCCCAAGTGACGCCATTCGAAAAGAACGTATACAGCGCGCCAACACCTAACAGGATAACAAAGGCATTACCGTAACTATCCTCGAACAACATGCGAAGCGTATCGACAAGCCCTTCGACCAAGTTGACGTCTTCGGCGGGGATTGCCGTTAAGATCGACGCCGTTCCGAAAAGATACAGAGTGATAATTATCACGCCTGACACAAAAATTCCCAACGGTACGTCGCGCTGTGGATTCTTCATTTCTTCTGCGCTCGCGCTCACGAGTTCGAAACCCAACATTCCGTAAATGATAGCCGGAATATACTTGAGTGATTCCGACCACTGCGGCGATAGCGTCTCTAACGTAAGTTCATTAGCCATTCCGTTTTCTTGTGAGTATTGCCAAGCACCAAGCATGATCAGCAGGAAGATCACCACTTTAAAAATTGCACCAAGGTTTGGAACCCACTTACCCACTTGGAGCGTGACGACGTTGACCAACATCGCGACCCAGACAAGGGCAATACTGATGCCGATTTGCCACGCCATAGATAAATCAGGAAAAAATAGCTGTTTAAAAACCCCTGCAAAAAGAATAAAAATTGCCGGAATCCAAACGGCGGTATTAATCCAGTAACACCAACTCACACGCGCCCCCCAGCGACGGCCGAAGGCATCTCGAACCCAGGCGTAAATGCCCCCTTGCTGAGGATACGCACAACCCAATTCAGCGCAAATTGATGCAAATGGGAGGTAGAAAATTACGCCTAAAATCAGCCACCAACTGATGGCCGCGGGGCCCACTGCGGCAGCGGCCGCAAGGGTATCTAAAAGCAAAATCGCGGAAACCGTAAACAGTACGATGTCTCTGCGACCGAGCGTTCTAATATGGGCTGTTGTCATTATTATAATACTCCTAATCAGCCGAGCTTTTAGGCAGTTTCGCACATCTTAATTTAAAGACAAGTGTCGCGTAGAGAGTAGGCAACGAAGGGTAGATTGGTTACACTCAAAGTTGATCCAAAAACACACAGAAGTGACCTAGCTATGAGTAACACCAACGACCAAAAGTGGATGCAGCGGGACTATTCGTTCTTTGCGAATCAGTTTAGTTTTATGGGCTTTCCGCTGTCGCGAGACTTAAGCGATGCCACCACCGATGCAGTTGTGATGGGTATTCCATACGACCTCGCTACGTCGGGTCGTGCTGGCGCGCGAAACGGGCCTACCGGCATTCGACAAGCGAGTGGCAACCTCAAGTGGGAAGAACGGCGCTTTCCTTGGAGCTTCGACATCCACGACCGTATCAAGGTCCAAGACTACGGCGACGTCGAGTTTTTATTTGGCGATAGCGAACACATGCTTGAAATTGTCGAAGACTACGCTCGCACGATCATCGAGTCGGGAAAAACTTTAGTATCATTCGGAGGCGACCATTTCGTCACCTTACCGCTTCTGCGTGCACATGCTAAACACCATGGTGAACTTGCGCTAATTCACTTCGACGCGCACACAGACACGTACAAAGAAGAAGAGCGCTACTCCCATGGATCCATGTTCTACCATGCACCACACGAGGGGCTAGTCGATGTTAACTCGAGCGTGCAAGTCGGCATTCGTACCAACTACCAGCGCGCCGATCACGGCTTCAAAGTTATTAATGCGCATCAATTAAACGAGCAATCGGTTGAGGAGACCGTTGCGGCCATTCGAGAGCGAGTCGGTCAACGCAAAGCATATCTAACGTTTGATATCGACTGCCTTGATCCCGCTTATGCGCCAGGCACAGGTACTCCAGTCGTCGGCGGCATAAGCTCAAGTCGAGCGTTGCGAATACTACAAGGGCTCGCGGATCTCGACATTGTGGGCTTCGACGTCGTTGAGGTATCGCCTGCATATGACCATGCCGACATTACACAGCTGGCCGGCGCCACGATTGCGCTACAGTTTTTGTATATGTTG
>JABXIR010000069.1 GCA_013372965.1 Gammaproteobacteria bacterium | reverse complement strand
TTTCCTATGACGTCACGCGCTTCTTTTGGTAGCAGACAGGTGTAGATAGGATACTTTGGCATCAGCTCGGTAATAAATAAATTCGAGCCGATTCCGCAGAGGTGATCGGCTTCTGCAAAACTCATTTCAAAGAATTGTCGTCCGATGGCTTCCCAAAAAGGGCTGATGCCTTGATCGTCAACCCAGCCGCGCATTTCTGCGATCACATTGGGCTGGAATCGCTTGGGGAACTTCGCCATTAGCAGGTAGCGTGAGCGCGAAAGCCAGTGGCCGTTACCTCGATAGTCGGGGTCAAGAAATAGTGTGCCCACTTCGGCGCAATCCGTGTAGTCGTTCGATAGGTGCAATACCTCCGAGCGGACTTGTTTGTCTAACGAGTGTGAATGATGCGTTACGGACATGATGCGATAGGCGTAAAACGCTTGGCGAGTACCGGTTTGACCGTATACGGCTGCCGTTCCAACGACCTTGCGTTTGTTTGTATCTTCCATGACGAGCAGGAAGTAGTCATCAGGATGAGGCTCTTCTCTTTCGAAGCTTTCAACGGAGCGGCGTGCTTTGGCCTCGAGGGCTTGCTCGTCGGCAGGAAGCGACGTCAGGCCCTGACCTGCTTTTTTGGCTAACACCAAAAGATCTGAAACGTCGTCGGTTCTGACCGGGCGAATGACTAGCATGAGTGCTCTCCCTCTAACGTTATATCGAGTAAGCGTTTAATGAGCGCGGCAGATAGTGCGGCTCGCTCGGCGAAGCTATCGAGCACTGCAAATTCATCCTCAGAGTGGATTGCGCCGCCCCGGACGCCAAGGGTGTCTATGTTGATTAAGCCCGCAGCGGCGAGGTTGTTCCCCTCACAGCATCCGCCCGTTGGTTTCCACGCGATCGCAAGACCAAGGTCTTGCCCGACATCCTTTAGCAGTTCAAACATCCACTGTTGACGCTCTGTCATTGGTTTGGGTGGCCGATTAAACGTGCCGTGAAGCTCAATATCGCAACCTGAATTCGACGCCACCGAATCGATGATTGAGTTGATCTCGTTCAGAATGCTCATTTGTGCAGGCTGCTCGATACGAATATTAAAACGAATGACCGCGGTGTCGGGAACGACGTTTGGAGGGCCTCCGCCATCAATTGCGGCCACGTTGACCGTGATGCCAGTCTCTTGATCGGATAGTTGAGCGAGTTTCAGAGAAACCTCTGCGGCTGCGATCATGGCATTTCTGCCATTGAAAAACTCTCGACCGGCGTGCGCCGATTTACCCTTGACGACAATGCTGAAGTTTCCCGACCCCTTACGGGCGCCTGCAAGCGTGCCATCGGCGAGTGCTGGTTCGTAGGTTAGACCGAAATCGGCTGTTTTGGCGAGCTCGACTAAAAGCTCTGCAGACGATGGTGAGCCAATCTCTTCGTCCGGCGAGATAATCAATGTCACGCCCACCTTTTCACCATAGGGCTGAGAGAAAGTGTAGTCGAGCGCATGCTTTAGCATGACCAGTCCGCCTTTCATGTCGGCAACACCAGGGCCGCGCAAGTACTCGCCTTCAATCCAGGTGCTCTGGAAGCTCGATGTGACTGGGAATACGGTGTCGTAGTGTCCAGTCATTAACAGTTGCATCGGTGCCTCTGGGTTGCGCTTGAATACCAGCGACGGGCGAAGCTCGATCTCTTCAATCTTTCCTGATGCGGTTACGCGCTGGATCGGCTTGAGAGGAACCTCTTTGATGTCGGTGAATAGTGTGGAAAAAAGTATCTTGAGCTCGTCCGCGACATTAGCCAGCCCCTCGGAATTGTAGCTTCCCGAGTTGATGTCACACAGTTTGCGTGTCGTTTGAATCATGTCATCTTGAACTTGCTTTAGCGATTCAATGATTGTGATACTCATATAGCGGCCCCCTGAGGCGTGTATGCGGACGTTTGAGTTCAATATTATGCTATATCGAAAAATGAACTTTGTGCGGATGATTGATATTTAATCGAATAATATTCGTTGAAAAAATTAGGGTTTTACACCAGAATCTTAGCACGTTGAATAAGATTATAGTGCGCGTTGAACCGCCTGATGAATTCATCGCCGAAATATAATTCGGTTGTTCGTTAGGCGCCTAGACGTCCATCTACGAGGATACAGAATGAAATCTACTGAAGAACTGATGAAACAAGATGTTGAGGTGATTTTGCACCCAGCTTCTTCCATTGTTGCATTGGAGGCCAACGGCCCTGACATGATCGTTGAGGCGTCGGGCTCTTACGTGACGGATGCGCACGGTCGACATTTGCTCGATGGAGTAGGCGGTCTTTGGTGTGTGAACGCAGGTTATGGTCGTACTGAAATCGCAGAGGCAATGAAGCAGGCTGCTGAAAAAATCAGCTATTACCACACGTTCTCGAATGCGTCGAATCCTTGGCAGGTTGAGCTAGCCGAACGACTACTCGAAAAAGCACCAGAACAAATGTCCAAAGTATTCTTTGGTAGCTCTGGCTCAGATGCCAATGACACAATCGTTAAGATCATTTGGCACTACTTTGCATTAAAAGGTCAGCATTCAAAAACCAAAATAATCGCACGTGAGCAGGCTTATCATGGCACATCAATTAGTACTGCTAGCCTCACCGGTCTGGGGGGCTTCCACAAAGAGTTCCCGTTACCGCTCGACTTTGTGCTTCGTACCGAGTGTCCACATTTTTATACCCGAGCGCTCGATGGCGAAACGGAGGAGCAATTCTGCGATCGTTTAATTCGTCAGGTAGAGGAGCTGATCTTAGAGGCAGGTCCGGATAACGTAGCGGCGTTTTTCGCGGAGCCGATTCATGCTGCTGGTGGTGTCATTGAGCCACCTGTTGGCTACTATCCAAAGCTTAAATCTGTTCTCAATAAGTACGATGTCCTGCTGGTCGCTGATGAAGTGGTTTGTGGATATGGCCGACTCGGCAAGTGGTTTGGCTCACAGGTGCTTGATATCGAACCTGATCTGATGGCGACAGCGAAAGGGCTCACATCGGGTTACTTCCCTATGTCAGCTGTGTACCTGACGCAGTCAATTTGGGAAGTATTGAAAGAGGGCTCTGAAAAACTTGGCGCCTTCTCGCACGGATACACCTACTCGGGCCACCCGGTGGGCGCAGCGGCTGCGCTTGCGAACCTCGATATAATCGAAAAGGAAGGTTTGGTAGAGCGTGCCGGAGAGATGGGCGATTACCTTCACCAGCAGTTGGGTGAAGCGCTTGGCGATCATCCGCTCGTCGGCGAAATCCGTGGTCGTGGTTTAATTGCTGGTATTCAGCTTGTTGCGAACAAAGATAAGCGAGAGCTTCCTAATGCAGCAGACAAATGGCCACTTAAAGTTGCGAACGCATGCCGTGACAAGGGCGTGATCGTTCGTCCATTACCGAGTGTAGCAACGCTCGCGATTTCGCCTCCGTTGGTGATCACTAAGGACGAAGTCGATGCGCTAGTTGCTGCATTGCGAGCTTCGATCGACGAATTGGCGGCATCGTTAGGGTAATTTTGATGCAGCTCGATCGTCTCGATTTAAAAATTCTGCATTTTATACAGACTCGTGGGCGGCTAGCGAACAAAGAGCTAGCCGAACTCGTGAATTTGTCTCCGAGTGCATGTCATCAGAGATTTCAGCGGCTACAAAGCGACGGCTGGATAAAGAGCTTTAGTGCCGAGGTCGATATCGAGCGGCTTTGTGCTCCCGTACAGGCGATTGCGACATTAGCGCTGAGTAACCATTCGCCTGAGACCTTTAATGTGCTCGAGGGACTGGTTGAGTCGATGCCTGAGGCGTTGGAGGCATACACAGTTAGTGGGAGCTTTGATTTTATTATACGCTTCGCCTGCCCCAATATGTCGCGCTATATGGCTTTGACGAGCTCGCTGATCAAAGATTGTCCGGCAATCTCGAATATCTCGACCCACGTAATTTTAAAGCAAAACAAGCGATTTTCGGGTTTTCCGATCAATCATCTTGTCGGTCAGCAAATGAAGTGAAGCGCTTTAGCGATGCTTTCGTTTTGACATAGCCTTATCGATATCGTCTAGGTCGATAATCCGAAAGCAATTTCTGCCGCTGGCTTTTGCTTCATACAGTGCCGTATCCGCAATCCGCATACATCTCGCGGAGGTAACTTTTTTGTCGCAAAAAACTGCGCCGCCGCTGGTGGTATATTGACCCGATGTCGTCGCGTTAAAACGTGTCCAGAACTCTTTGAGCTTCTGATCGAGCTCTTCGAGGTTGTTAACGTCGATGATGACCGCAAACTCATCGCCTCCCATCCGTGCAAGACTGTGGTAGTTAACCAGCAGCTGTTTCAGTGTGTTAGACACATGCGACAACACCTGGTCACCCGCCAGGTGTCCTCGCTCGTCGTTGATTCGCTTAAAGTTATCCAAGTCAAAAACGATGACCGCAATTGACTGTCCTGGCTTGAGAGAGTCGAGCGTTTGATCAAGCTTACTTTCAAAGGCGCGACGATTGTCCAGACCAGTTAATGAGTCGGTAAACGCGAGGTGGGCGAGTTTATCTCTTAATACACGGTTTTCTTCCCTTCGGGCTCGCATGCGATCTGTTACTCGACCGCTATATAACCAAAAGGCCCAAAACGGAATGACTTGCGCCAGCTCGGTAAACAGATCGAGAGGATAGCCTCCTAGGAATAGCGCGATAATCGCGCTGATATACAGCAACCCCATAATGATAGACAGTGCGAGTAGCTGTTTATGTCTTAGTAACGCCCCGCCAAAGAGGATAACGGTAAACCAGCCGCCGAGCGCCATGATTCTGATTTCGGGCGCCAAGTACACGAAGAGGCTAATGTTAACGGCGGCTCCAGCAGCGGGATAGAACACGAAGTGCGGGTCAAATTTAGCAACAAGACGATCGAGTCCTAGGACAACTGCCATGTAAAAGATAGACCAGATGACCCCCGTTAATGCCAAGCCCATGAACCAAGTATATTGGGACATGCCAATGTCGCCGAAGAATACAAGAGGCAAAACGGCGACGAGTAGCAGTAGGAACCCGAGTGAAGCGCTGAATATCGACTTTTGTTTCTGTCGTTTTTTATCGGCGTCGTTTAGTCCCCGGGCATTCAGCGCGTAGGTTATGAGGTCTGTGTCGGTTTCCATGCCCTTCCTGGGCTTTTGACTGTCCATAGTATATGCGTATATCAGTTTTCGAAGATAACGGCCGAATTGGCATTTGCCATGGCGCTTTCGGCTTTCGCGACGAAGGTGGCTTCGATGGCGCTACGCTTGATCTTCATGGTTGGAGTTAGCAGACCATCTTCAATCGTCCACTGCTGTTTTAAAACATACAGGTGCGATAGCTGCTCGTGTCGCGCTAACTGCTGATTCGTTGCTGCTAGTAGCTCGTTCAGCGCGGTTTCAGAAGCACTCATGCCCTCGGCTAAAACAATTAACGCAAACGGTTGAGGAAGCCCCGAACCGCTTACACAGACTTGCTCAATCATTGGGCTAGCTGCGATTAGGTTTTCGATTTCTGCAGGAGAGACGTATTTGCCTTTACTCGTCTTAAACTGCTCTTTAATACGACCGATGATCCTGAGTGCGCCAGTGTTAGTTAAGGTACCCAAGTCACCGGTCCGAAGCCACTCGCCATCGAACAGTTCGTTCGTTGCCGCATCGTTTTTGTAGTAGCCCGGAGTACAGCAGTCTCCTTTGATAAGCACCTCGCCCTCGGCTGAAATCTTCAGCTCGGTGCCGGATAACACTTTGCCAACAGTACCGATATCTTCGGCATTAAAGGGTAGGTTAATGGCGCCCACGCAAGACGTTTCGGTCATTGCCCAGCCTTCGGAGATGTTTATGCCCAGGTGGTGGTACCAACGCAAAATATCAGGTGCAATCGGTGCTGAGCCTGAAATCACGATTTGAGCATCATTAAGGCCAAGCTTTTTGCGCAGTGCTTTCTTGAGTGCGCCGCCTAGTAGAGGGATTCTTGTAAGAATGTTAAACGCCTTCGGCGGAAGTTTGGACAACACTTGCTGTTGAATTTTTAACCAAATTCTTGGTACAGCGAAGAAGATGGTCGGGCGCGCAAAAGTAATATCTTCGTTGAAGGTGTCGAGTGACTCGACGAAGTAAATTTGTGTGCCAGAGGCGATTGAAGAAAACTCGACCAGCCCGCGTTCAGCAATATGAGCGAGCGGCAAATAACTGACGACACGGTCATTGTAACTCCGCTCGTAGCCGCCCAGTGAGTGCGCTGCCACACCAATCGCTTGCGCGTTGCCGAAGGTAATCATGACCCCTTTAGGGTTTCCTGTGCTGCCTGAGGTATAAACAATTGACAGCAGGTCATCATCCGAGACTTCTGGATATTCGCTAATCGGCTGTACAGATGCTAGTAGCGACTCCCAAGCGTGATCGCAGGCAGGCTCGAAGTAACGCAGGCCAATCGTTGTAATGTTTTCAGTATTGAGGCGACTTCCGATGGTCGGGTCATCGAGCTTGCCCAAAACAAGTGCGCGAGTACCACTGTGTTCTAGCACGTAATTAGCCGTGTCAGCCGAGGCGCTAAAGTAGATTGGCACGGAGACCATGCCAGCCATCATAATTCCGAGGTCGGCGATAATCCACTCAGCGCAGTTCTTGCTAAAAACTGCGACTCGGTCTCCTTTCTCCAATCCGATGCTTTGAAGCGCCGCCGCAAATTTACGTGCCAATAGATCGACATCGGCAAAGCTATAGGTTTGCCACTCACGATTAAGTGGCTGATGAAGGAAAGGCGCATCTGGCACGGCGACGAGGTGTTTTTTAAAGCAGGTTAAAGGTCGAAAGTCCATAGGGGTAGCGCTCGATTAAGTTTTTATTATTCCCAGAATACCCAGAGTCAATTCGATTTGAAAGAACCGCGTAATCACAGTCGGTAAGATTTTGGAAACTCGACCACATTTTGTGCTGGGAAAACACTGATTTGAATCGCGCAGCCGATGTGGTCGTTTACTGAGACGGCGTCAATAAGAGCGCACTCAGGGTGGCGAATCATGCGATAGTTCTCAAAACGGGCGTGTTCGAGTTTAAGAACCTGATCCCAAACATCTCGGATGCATTCGAGCGCGATTTCGAATGAGCATTGTGGGTCGACGTGAACCTCGGCTTCGACAAGATGGTCGAGTAGGTCGGGAGAACAGATAACACGAGTTTGGCTATCGATAAACGGAGTGGCTTCGTCGATTAGGGACAATTTGAGAGCCACCACGAGATTGTGGGCTTCTTGACGAAGGTCATCGACGTTAAATTGTGAGAGCAGGTATTTAGATTCGTTCATGCAACGATCCCCCGGTTGCGACGATATTTTAAGAAGAACTCACTGCTCTCAGAATAGATCATATTGACCCAAGGTCAATGCCTTAAAATGAACTATTTTCTATATTTGGTGCCGATAATCGAGACTGGCCACTATATATGGTGATTGGGCTTAGTAATCTCAATCACGGAAGTTCTTAAATTGAATCGGTTGCTCAAGATTCGATTCTCGTAGTAACTGCATTGCGGCCTGAAGATCATCTCTCTTTTTGCCTGTAACACGCACTTGATCACCCTGAATTTGAGCCTGAACCTTCATTTTACTGTCTTTGATGAGCTTGGTGATCTTTCGGGCTAAGTCCTTGTCGATGCCTTGCTTGAAGCGAACCTCTACAAAGAATGCCTTGCCGCGGTGGGTAGGTTCGTTGTTGAAGTCCATGGTCAGTGGGTCGACCTTGCGCTTTACCAGTTGAGCTCGAAGCACATCAAGAAGTTGCTGGACTTGAAAGTCGCTCTCGGCCTGAAGTGTTATGATGTCGTTGGCGAATTTGATTTCAGTATCGACATTACGAAAGTCGTAACGGTTGGTGATTTCTCGCTCGGTGTTTTGACTGGCGTTTAACAGCTCAGCAGAGTCCACTTCCGAGACGATATCGAATGACGGCATGATTGCTCCTCCTTTTTGGCCATTTTAAGGAAGAATGACGACTTAAAACAAGCTTAGGTCGGTTTGCCGCTTACATTGGTAGGCACGATTCTAGCGTTTTTCAGCGCATTCGCTACATTTCGGAGTCGATTAGACTCGGCCTGCTGATGACTGGCTCGCCGGAAGGCGGCCTCGTAAGGGTCCTTTTCCACGGTCTGTTTTTGCTCGGGCATCGTTCTAGTCCATTAGTAACTATGTATATGTAAGATTGTAGACCCCAATCAGAATATCTGCGTAACTCATGCACTTCGATTCGCTTAGTTTGGGCGCAATGGCTATAATCGCGGTATCAACGGTTGAATTTTATGGTCGTTTTCTCGACCACAGCAAAGAAATGGGAATGCATCTATGAGTCAGTGTGACGTAGCACTTATCGGGCTTGCGGTGATGGGCCAAAATTTGGTTCTGAATATGGCCGATCACGGGTTTAATGTAGCGGTTTACAATAGAACCTATCAGGTCACGGAAGAGTTTTTGTCGGGCACCGCGCAAGGTAAGTCGATTCAGGGTTTTTCCGACCTTGCGGACTTAGTGCAAAGCCTAAGTAAGCCGCGCAAAATCGTCATATTGGTTAAAGCCGGGCCTGCGGTAGATGCCGTCATTGACGCATTGCTTCCGCTCGTCGATGAAGGCGATGTCATTGTCGACCTCGGTAACAGTCATTTCCCCGACACGCAACGACGTTGGGAGCGAGTCTCACCTACGGGCGTGCACTTTGTCGGCTCTGGTGTCTCTGGTGGTGAAGAAGGTGCTCGAACTGGCCCGTCTATTATGCCAGGCGGAGACGAGGCGGCTTGGCCGCTTATCAAGCCAGTCTTTCAAGCAATTGCTGCCAAAGTCGATGGACAGGCGTGTTGTGAGTGGGTTGGTGCGGGTGGCGCAGGTCATTACGTTAAAATGGTTCACAACGGTATTGAGTATGGCGACATGCAGCTCATCTGCGAAGCGTACCAGCTGCTCCACGAAGGGCTCGGTCTCGATTACGATGAGCTTGCCGCTGTGTTTACCGAGTGGAACACGACCGAGCTCGACAGCTATCTAATTGAAATTACGTCTCACATTCTCGCCTACCGCGATGAAGATGGCTCGCCTTTAGTCGAGTCGATTCTTGATACAGCGGGTCAAAAAGGCACAGGTAAATGGACGGGCATCAGCGCTCTCGACCTCGGGATGCCGGTTTCTCTTATCGGAGAGTCTGTGTTTTCGAGATGTCTTTCGGCTTTGAAAGACGAGCGAGTCGGCGCTTCTAAAGTGCTAACAGGCCCGGCGCCAATGATCGAAGTTGAAGATCGTGCCGCCTTTATTAATGATGTAAAGCTCGCGCTATTTGCGTCGAAGATTATTTCATACGCCCAAGGTTACATGCTGCTTCGTGAAGCTTCAGAGGAATACAACTGGTCGCTTAATTACGGTGCGATTGCTCTGATGTGGCGCGGTGGTTGTATTATTCGCAGCCAATTCTTGGACAATATCAAAGAGGCGTTCGATAAGAATCCTGAGCTGTCCAACCTGCTTCTCGATGACTTCTTCAAGGCTCAAATCGACCGATGCCAGGCAAGTTGGCGTCGAGTTGTTCAGTCCGCCGTCGGTTCAGGTATTCCAACACCTTGCTTTGCAACTGCCCTCGCATTCTATGACGGCTATCGCCGTGATCGGCTGCCAGCGAATTTGTTGCAGGCGCAGCGCGATTATTTTGGAGCGCATACTTACGAACGAACCGATCGACCTCGCGGCGAGTTTTTCCATACCAATTGGACGGGTAAAGGTGGAGATGTGAGCTCGCAAACCTACAACGTGTAATTATTTGTTGTATTTCTAATACGACGAATCTATTATTCGCGGTATTGTTGCTGGTG
>JABXIR010000265.1 GCA_013372965.1 Gammaproteobacteria bacterium | reverse complement strand
CGGAAACGGGTCATAACGTATTCAGTAATGAAGATGGCACTGAAAGTGAATTGTTTCAGCACTATATCGCCGGTTTGTTGAAGTACACCCCCGCGCTAATGCCTTTCTTCGCGCCAAGTGTTAACAGTTATCGTCGTATCGCGCCTGAAATCTCAGCGCCTACGAGCCTGAACTGGGGTTATGACAACCGTACCGTTGGTATTCGTATCCCACAATCGGGTCCGGCCGCGCGTCGTGTTGAGAACCGTTACCCTGGTGCCGATGCAAACCCATACCTAGCCGTTGCGGCGACGTTGGCTGCGGGTCTGCTGGGTATGCGCGAAAAACTTCAGCCAAAGCCTGCCTATAAGGGCAATGCCTATGAAGAGCCCGTCGACTTGCCGAGATCGTTACTTGAGGCGCTAAACCTCATGAACGATTGTAAGCCGGTTAAGGATCTTTTCGGAGAGCAGTTCTGTCGTGCCTATCACTCAGTGAAAATGACGGAGTACGAAGCCTTCCAGGAAGTGATTAGCTCGTGGGAGCGAGAGTACCTGCTCTTAAGTGTTTAATAAAACGTGCGTCGCCTATTTCGGGCGGCGCATTTTTGTATCTAACGAATAAAAAAATCAGAATAATATTTAATAGTAGGGGGCACGCACTAAGCGTGATTGGTAAATGAGCGAGCAAAGTATGACCAATTCAAGCATTCACCCAGGCATGTTGATTTACAACATCATCAAGTACTTCATCTATGTTGCACTGGCATATAACGTCTACGCCTTCTTCGCTGAAGAATGGGCAGCGTTTCAACACACTCATGTCGGTGGATTAACGTCACCTTCAGAACTGATCGAAACCTTCGCGGCTACGATCGACACGGCGGCATGGGTTGTATTGCTGTATTTGTTTGAAGCGGAAACTTTCATCATGAGTGATGAGCGAGTCCGTCGCTATAAGTATCCGATGATCTTGCTTAAAGGCTTGTGTTACGCATTCATTGTGTACGCGTGCTGGGGTTACATCCACAAGTTATGGTATGTGTTAAACACGTCGGTCGCTTCGATACCTGATGCGTGTGCTGCAGTTTCACAAAACCTTTCTCTTATGGTTGATCTCGATGAGTACGAAACGCTCACGGCTGCGAACTGCATCGATTTAACGGGGCAAAGCTTGCTCCAAATTAACGGTACGTCCATCGTCGGTACTGAGTCGGTATTCGCAGACACCATCAAGTTAGCGATGGTCGATGTGATTAACGCTGCTTCATGGGTGCTTGTGGTCGTCGTGCTAGAAATCGACGTTCGCCTTCAGTTGGCCGGTAAGCTAACGGACCAAGGCATGAAAGTCGGTTACGTTGTAAAAGGCCTGTTATACCTTGCGCTATTTGTGTGTGCAGTTTACTGGGGCTTCTACGGTGACTTCCTAGACTTCTGGGATGCGTTCCTATGGTTGTTAGCGTTCTTCATGATCGAACTGAACATCTTTAACTGGCACGAGCATGTTAAAGAAGAAGAGGAAGAAGCGAATTTAGCGTAATCTTTTCTCTGTTTAAAAGGGCGAGTCGTTAGGGGCTCGCTTTTTTTATGGCGAACTTTATACCGTTATCTTAGGTGGCGTTTCTGTTACCAATAATTGAGCGAACGTGTGGTAGGCCGACAATCGTCCAGCGCCAGATACGCGTGTGTCTTAGGTGTCGTTAGAGATTAAATACAACGAAGCATGTTGGTTGATAACAGGCACAAAAAAAAGCGAGCCATAAGGCTCGCTCTCTTGTGGTGAGATGACGTTGCTTAGAACTCGTAGTTGAACGAGATCGCTGCGATGTTAGCGTCACCCTTCGCGATGTTGCCGTTAAATACAGTTTGCGCTGCGCTCGTGTAGTTAATCGTTGCATCATCACCGGTGATGCGAGCAAAGCCAACGTCCATTGACGCCGCTGGGCTCATCTTCCACGTCATACCAGCCGTGATCCAGGTACGCTCTGCGTCAGGGATGGACAGGTTACGGTAGGTGTCGCTTACTGGGCTCTCGTCAAGCGCGTAACCTACGCGGAACGTGAACGCATCACTGAGGTCGTAACCGAAGCCGACCGCGTAACGGTTGGTGTCTTCCCAGTAGTTCTTTGCGAGCACGAGGTTTGGATCACCGTTGTCGAGTTGAACTTCCAACGTTTCGAAGCTGCTCCAACCGATGCGCTGCCAGCTTGCTTGCATGCTGATGCTGTCAGTGAGGTAGGTGTGAAGCGATAGCTCGAGCATACTTGGCAAATCGACTTGAGCGGAACCCTTCGACGTATAGAAGCCATCGAAGTCTCCGTTAGCGATGTCGAGTTTACCGGCATTCCAACCGTCTAGCTCGCCGTCGAATTCCATGTCAATTTCAGAGCGATAGGTAAGGCCTATGCGCGTAGCATCGCCCAGCTCAAGCATCGCACCGAAGTTGTAGCCCCAAGTCCAGCCGTCACCATCGACGTTAGCAAGCTGCGCGCCTACAGCTGGTGTTGCGGCTGCAGACGCCTGACCTGCTTGCGCTGCCGCCGCTGCAGGGCTTAAACCCGCTGCGATCAGTGCGTT
>JABXIR010000243.1 GCA_013372965.1 Gammaproteobacteria bacterium | reverse complement strand
CAATCGCGATCGCTGCGTATAACTACGCACGTTGTTGCGCTGTTTAGTACTTGATCAACGCCTCCAAACTCTATAGAATTCGCGCCTCTGTGGCTTGTGCGTTAAAGATTTAAGGCACCGGCCGCAACTCCTTGCTTTTTCCATTGGGGAAGAAGCTGTTTAATCCGTAAGGAGCTACAATGCGTCACTACGAAATCGTTTTTCTGGTACACCCAGATCAGAGCGAGCAAGTACCTGGCATGATCGAGCGCTACACTGGTAGCATCGAGAAGACTGGCGGTACTGTTCACCGTCTTGAAGATTGGGGCCGTCGTCAAATGGCTTACTCAATCAACAAGATTCACAAAGCACACTACGTACTTATGAACGTTGAGTGTTCTTTAGAAGCTCTTGAAGAGCTTACGACTAACTTCCGTTACAACGACGCAGTATTGCGTAATCTTGTCGTCAACATGGACGAGGCAGTAACAGAAGAGTCACCTATCGCTAAAGGCGAAAAAGACTCTCGTAAGAAAGCAGATCGTCCACGTCGTGAAAAGACCGAGGAAACTGCTAGTGAAGAAGCTGCTGAAGAAGCAACTGATTCTAAGTCAAACACTGAAGAAGCCTCTGGCGAAGAGTAAGGAGATCTATCATGGCACGTTTTTTCCGTCGTCGTAAGTTCTGCAAGTTCACCGCCGAAGGTGTTAACCAGATTGACTACAAAGATTTAGAAACGTTGAAAGCCTACATCACTGAAACAGGCAAAATCGTTCCTAGCCGTATTACCGGTACAAAAGCAAAATACCAGCGTCAGCTAGCAACTGCTATCAAGCGCGCTCGTTTCCTTGCTTTGTTACCGTACACGGACCAGCACAAGCGTTAATTTATAGAGCTCGCCATTAGGCGACTAATTTAAAAAGGAAATTCACCATGCAAGTGATTCTTTTAGAAAAAGTTGGCAAGCTGGGCTCTATCGGTGATCAGGTAAGTGTTAAGTCGGGTTTTGCTCGTAACTTCCTTTTCCCGTATGGCAAAGCTGTTCCAGCAACTTCAGCAAACGTTGCTGAATTTGAAGCACGCCGCGCTGAGCTAGAAGCAGCAGCAGCTGAGAAGCTAGCTGAAGCGCAAGCTCGTGCAGAGAAGCTTAACGAAATGACTGTCACCATCGAAGCGAACGCTGGCGATGAAGGCAGATTGTTCGGTTCAATCGGTACTCGTGACATCGCTGACGCAGTGACTGCGGCAGGCGTTGAAGTGAACAAGTCTGAAGTTCGTCTTCCAGAAGGCGCAATTCGTGAACTTGGTAGCTTCGAAGTTGCAGTACAGGTTCACACTGATGTAACAGCTACAATCACTCTTGAGATCGTAGCTGAGTAAAAATTTGCTTTAGAAAAGCAGATTTTTCGTTCAGAATCAGGCACTCTATAACGAGTGCCTGATTTTTTTTAGCTGTGAAAAATGGATATTCCCGATAACGTATTGTCACTTTCCGAAACCGATGGTATGCCTCATTCTGTAGAGGCAGAAATCGCTGTGGTTGGTGGTTTAATCATCGACAACTCCCAGTTCGATAACGTCGCTGAAGTCCTTACAGAAGATGACTTCTATGTTGCGAAGCATCAGTTGATTTTTAGCGCGCTTGCCGATCTCCACGAAAAGCAACAGCCGTTCGATATTGTGACGCTATCAGAAACTCTCGATGTGCGAGATGAACTCGATCGAGCCGGTGGTTTGGCTTACCTAGCCGAAATGGCCGAGTCGACGCCATCAACAGCAAATATCATGGCGTATGCCAATATCGTTCGAGAGCGGGCGACGTTCCGCCAGATGATTGTCGCCGCGAATGAAATTGCTAGAAGCGGTGCCTCTCCAGAAGGACAATCTACCGATACGTTACTTCAGTTTGCTGAGAGAAAATTCGCTGACATCGCCGAAGGTCGACCAAAGGAAGGAGGGTGGGCTGACGCTCAGCAGCTGCTCGATAAGTCGATCGACAAAATTACAGAAATGTTTGAGTCCGAAGACGGGCTTACAGGCATTACTACCGGTTGGGATCGGCTCGATGAAATGACCTCTGGGTGGCAAGATCAAGATCTTGTGATTATTGCAGCGCGACCGTCGATGGGTAAAACCACGCTGGCAATGAACACCGTCGAAAGTGCGTTGTTCGCCCAGAGTGGGCCTGTGTGTGTGTTCAGCCTCGAGATGCCAGCCGAGCAGTTAATGCTGCGTATGTTAGCGTCGGTGGGGCGAATCGACCAAACGCGTTTACGAAACGGACAGCTCGAACAGGAAGACTGGGGAAAGCTCACAGCGGCAATCGAACAATTACGTGAGACGAAGTTGTTTATTGACGATACTCCTGGTCTCAGCCCAGCCGATATTCGCTCACGACTTCGTCGTATCGAACGCGAGCATGGACAAATCGCTCTGGTCATGGTCGATTATCTCCAGCTAATGCGGATTCCGGGTTTCTCCGAAGGCCGTACCAACGAAATTTCCGAAATCTCGCGATCGCTTAAAGGCATTGCGAGAGAGTTTAAAGCCCCTATGTTGGCGCTAAGTCAGTTGAACCGCTCACTCGAACAACGACCGAACAAGCGGCCGGTGAACTCCGACCTTCGTGAGTCCGGAGCAATCGAGCAAGATGCTGATATCATCATGTTTATCTACCGCGACGAAGTCTATAATGAAGACAGTCCCGATCGCGGTATTGCTGAATTGATCATCGGCAAGCAGCGTAATGGCCCGATTGGCAGTGTAAAAGTGGCGTTTGTGGGTAAGTTGTCTCGTTTCGAGAATTTAGCCGCAAATGCTTATGACGATTTCTCAGAGTAATCCTTCTTAATGTTAGTTTGTGAACACGTAGAACAACTTAGGCTTGAGCTAGACGCTCATCGACGTGCGGGTCGCACGATTGCTTTTGTGCCAACGATGGGCAATCTTCACGAGGGGCATTTACAACTCGTCCGGCTCGCGAAGTCGAATGCAGATGTGGTTGTCGCCTCTATCTTTGTTAATCCGCTTCAGTTTGGTTTAAACGAAGACTGGGAAAAATATCCGCGTACCTTCGATGCGGATTGTGCTCAGCTCGATGGGGAGGGTTGCGATTATCTGCTTTATCCAAATGAGCGCGATGTCTATCCCAATGGTATGAGTTTGCAGACGCGTGTCATTGTACCTGCAATGACCGATATTCTCTGTGGCGCGAGTCGGCCAGGACATTTTGAAGGCGTGACGACCATTGTTGCCAAGCTATTCAATATGGTACAGCCGGACAAAGCCATTTTTGGTATTAAAGATTTTCAACAGCTCGCCGTCATTCGCAAGATGACCGAAGATTTGTGCCTTCCAATCGAAATCATTGCTGCACCGATTGCTCGCGCTGACGACGGCTTAGCACTGAGCTCAAGAAATGGGTATCTCACAAGCATTGAGCGACCAATCGCAGCTGAGGTATATCGCAGCTTGCAGTTAGCGAAACATGCACTCGAGTGCGGTCGACGTGATTTCCACCAAATCGAGCATGAATCTCAACAGCATTTGGTTGCTCACGGTATGCGTATCGATTACTTAAGTATTCGTCGAGTTGATGATTTAGAACCTGCGACCGCGTCGGATCGGAATGTGGTCATTCTGGTGGCGGTATTCTTGGGTAACACACGTTTAATCGACAACCTTCAAGTCGCCATTTAACGCCTCTTCTTTGTTCGCCTCTTTATTAGATGACACGGGATGTCTTGGACATTCTGTGTCAGTTGCCATGGTACGTGACTGTTTGCTAAAGTGCTTTGTAAATTTATTACAAGGGCGCTGTAATCTTTGTACGCCCGACAATAAGAATAACAACATAGAGGTAACTCCGATGTCCGAACACGCGACTCGTATGGTCACTGATGCCGACAAAACGCATACTCATTGTACTAATGAGCAGTATCTGACCATGTATCAGCGATCTGTGGATCAGCCCGATGTCTTTTGGGCAGAGCAAGCAGCGCAGCTACTTTCTTTCAAGTCTGGCTGGAACACGGTGGTTCAGCAGGACTTCATGAAGGGAGAGGTAACATGGTTTGACGGCGCGACGCTGAACGTTGCCGAGAACTGTATTGATCGACATCTTCCAGAGCGAGCCAATCAAACCGCTATTATTTGGGAAGGCGATGATCCCAACGATTCCAAGCATATCACCTATCAGATGTTGCATGATGAGGTCGCTAAGTTATCGAATGTCCTTGTGAATCGAGGTGTTAAGAAGGGTGATCGAGTGTGTATCTACATGCCGATGATACCTGAGGCCGCTTACGCGATGTTGGCCTGCGCGCGTATCGGCGCAATTCACTCGGTTGTCTTTGGTGGGTTCTCTCCCGAAGCACTTAAAGACCGAATCAACGACGCGAGCTGTTCAGTAGTGATCACCGCTGACGAAGGCGTCCGAGGTGGCCGAACGGTTCCCTTGAAGGTTAACGCTGATAAAGCCATGGCACAGACGGATTGTGTGCATACGGCAATTGTTGTAAAGCGCACCGGTGGAGATGTCGCCTGGGTCGAAGGGCGCGACGTATGGTATCACGAGGCTTGCGCTGAAGTTGAAAGTCACTTCGAGCCGGTCGAGGTTGATGCCGAAGATCCGTTATTTATTCTATATACCTCGGGCTCGACTGGAACGCCGAAGGGAGTGCTTCACACCACCGCAGGCTATCTGCTGCAGTCGGCCATGACGTTTAAGTACACCTTCGATTATCAGGAAGGTGATGTGTACTGGTGTACGGCAGACGTGGGCTGGATTACTGGCCACTCATATATTGTTTATGGGCCGCTTGCCAATGGCGCAACGTCTCTGATGTTCGAAGGTGTTCCGACCTACCCTGATGCGGGTCGATGCTGGGATATTTGCGATAAACACGACGTCGCGATTTTCTACACTGCACCGACCGCGATTCGAGCGCTCATGGGCGCTGGTAACGACTTCGTGACTCGAAGTAAGCGCTCGTCCTTACGTTTATTGGGTACTGTCGGTGAGCCAATTAACCCAGAGGCGTGGGAGTGGTATCACGACATCGTCGGTGAAAAGCGCTGTCCAATTGTTGATACGTGGTGGCAGACGGAGACGGGTGCACACATGCTAACGCCACTCCCGGGTGCGACCGACCTCAAGCCTGGCTCTGCGACACGGCCATTCTTTGGTGTGGTGCCCGCTCTTCTCGATGGCGATGGCAAAGAAATTGAAGGCCCAGGCGAGGGTTCCTTGGTGATTAAATCGTCTTGGCCAAGCCAGATTCGCACCGTCTATGGCGATCACAAGCGCTGCTATGACACGTATTATTCGACCTATCCTGGATATTACTTTGCAGGCGACGGCGCGCGCCGTGATGAGGATGGTTACTATTGGATTACGGGTCGTGTTGACGATGTGCTTAACGTCTCGGGCCACCGCATGGGTACCGCCGAAATCGAAAGCGCTTTGGTGGAGCATACTTCAGTTAACGAAGCTGCCGTGGTGGGTTACCCCCATGACATCAAGGGGCAGGGTATTTACGCTTACGTTACTTTGATGGCCGGAGCAGAAGTGACGGAATCGCTCGAGGCCGAACTTAGGGCGCTGTGCACGCAGGAAATTGGCGCCATTGCCAAGCCCGAGCTAATTCAGGTTGTCCCAGGGTTGCCAAAAACGCGGTCGGGTAAGATCATGCGTCGAATCTTACGCAAGGTTGCGTGTAACGAGCTCGACAGTCTGGGCGATACCTCAACGTTGGCTGACCCAAGCGTCGTTGAGCAAATTATCGACGGCCGTAAAAACGTTTAACTCGGTCTCCCGCCTTCTTCCCAATAGGGGTAGGGGGCATCTTCTTGTTGATCTCGAGCCAACATGCTTTTGGCGATTAACCGCGTACTGACAGGCGCAAATCGCCTCAAGCCGGGTATCCATTGGAACGGTGCCATTAACCATTCTCCGATGCGTTCGGCCAAGCGAAACTCGCCTTCGATTTTTCGCTTGAGTACACTCGGTCGATAGATGGTCCACTTGAGAATGTTGCTATTCTTCAGGTGT
>JABXIR010000232.1 GCA_013372965.1 Gammaproteobacteria bacterium | reverse complement strand
TCTTCACCAGTATCGCGGTCGGTGATAATAAAACTTTCTTCGTCGATGTCGTCGACGCGAATGATGCCGTAAGGCCCGTGAATATTCTTCAGTGGTAATGCGTCAGACGGAGTAACCACATACTCCTGAATCATCTCTCGTGTACTAGCTATTAAATCGCGTGACCAAGGCATCAGTGTTCCCCTCAACAATAGCGTTGTTCGCTAAAGAATTTTAGTAGAGGAAAATTAATAAACGCTAGAAAAATTAGCGCTTTCGATGCAAATTTTGCGACGTTGGTCCTGTTACCAGCGAGATCACGTTGATTGTAGCGCATCATACTTAAGCGCTTAAATCGGCTGCCGCCTTCGCAGTAATTTCCTAAGCGCAGTGAGCGAAGCGAACGAAGTCGAAAGGATCTCATTCAGGTTATCGTGATCTTATTCGCCATCACGCCTTGCCATCCCGAGATCCCCGACGACTCGGCGCAAGCGCCTCGCTGGGGAAATTCCTTCGCAGTTATTTCCGTTGTTAGTGACGTGTGCTTCGCTCTGGGTCGAGGGTGGAATCACGTCTTCACGCGAGCCCTAAAACACTCGAAAACCACGACCAGTTCACTGTTTGCTTTTTGATCAGTCTAGTGGTTTACCGAAAAGCGTGCTTTTACCATAATTGCGTGTAATACTGATGCTCTCTCAATTAGTTATGCGGTCAATTGAGGGGCCATCAATTAATAAAATAACTAACGTGGTGGATCGTTTGCTTGCAACGATCAGTAGATAATTCGACTTAAGCAGTTAGCCCACAGTCTACGTCACTCCCGTGTTTGCTTCCTCAGGAATGATGTCACCACAAGGTTACAATAACTAAGGTAACAACATGAAAAACACATTCAGTAAAACGCTGCTAGGCAGTGCATTAGCGCTTGCTTTACCAGCAACTACAGCTTTGGCAAATGGCTCAGATATCGAGCGTGTAATTGTAAAGTTCAAGGATGGAAGCGGCCCAAGCATTCAGTCTCTCGTTCGCAGCAGCGGCGGTCGAATCGAACGTGATTTATCGGCTAACCACGGCGCGTTCGCGATTTCGATTCCGCAGCACGCACTTCGCGGTTTAGAAAACAATCCAAACGTCGAGTACGTTGAAGAAGACGTTCGTCGTCAACTGCTTTCAACGGAACAAGTACCTTACGGTATCCCGATGGTTCAAGCAGACCAGCTGTCAGACAGCATGGCTGGTAACCGCACGGTATGTATTATCGACTCAGGTTACGAAGCGATTCACGAAGACCTATCGGCGAACAACGTTCTTGGTACCAACGACAGTGGCACAGGCAACTGGTATGAAGATCAGAACGGTCACGGCACACACGTAGCAGGTACCATCGCTGGTATCGCGAACACCGTGGGTGTTGTTGGCGTGATGCCAAACACCAACGTTAACCTTCACATCGTAAAAGTGTTTAACGCTGACGGTTGGGGATACTCCTCATCGTTGGTTGCAGCACTCGACGTGTGTGAAGCCAACGGCGCGAACGTGATTAACATGAGCCTAGGTGGTTCACGTGCATCACGTACGGAAGAAAACGCATTCACCAATGCCTACGGTCGTGGCGTGCTTAGCATCGCAGCTGCTGGTAACGACGGTAACACTCGTCACTCTTACCCAGCGTCTTACGATGCGGTCATGTCAGTAGCGGCAATCGACGAGACTAAGACGATTGCGTCGTTCTCTCAGCAAACTGACCAAGTAGAAATCGCCGCTCCAGGTGTTGGCGTTGTATCATCTGTTCCAACAGGCACAGGTCTTTCGACGACTTTCACAGCAAACGGAACGGGCTACGAGTCTGCCGCAATGGAAGGTGCTCCTCAGGGAACGGTTACTTCTTCGCTAGCAGACTGTGGCTTAGGTGATTCAGCCTGTGTTGGTGCTTCGGGTCAAATCTGTTTGATCGAGCGTGGCGTCATTTCGTTCGCTGAAAAAGTGCAAGCGTGTGAAGCGGGCGGTGGTATCGGCGCCGTAATCTTCAATAATGAGCCAGGTATGTTGTATGGCACGATGGGTGAAGTGGCAACGTCAATTCCTTCGATCGGTATTTCTCAGGCAGATGGCCAAGCGTTAGTCGGTTCAGGTGCAAACGCTACCGTTAGCATCGCAGCTGACAACTACGCACCATTCGACGGTACGTCGATGGCAACTCCGCACGTAGCGGGTGTAGCAGCCTTGGTTTGGAGTCATCACACCGCGTGTGCAGCAGGCGAAGTTCGTAACGCGCTTAACGTGACCGCAGAAGACTTAGGTGCTGCTGGTCGTGACAACGCGTACGGCAACGGCTTGGTTCAGGCACTTGCAGCGCATGAGTATCTGCTAGCGAACCCTTGTACTGGTGACAATGGTGGCGGCGATAATGGCGGCGGTGACAACTCTTGTAAGGGTGGTCCACGTAAGTGCGGATAAGTTATCTGCATTGATTATTCATCTCAATGAGATTGATTGAGGAATAATGAGAAAGGCAATCACGTTTCGTGATTGCCTTTTTTTTGTGGCGGGCGCTGAGGGTTAACAGTGTCTGTCGATCATTAAGTTCGTCTTAGATTTGTCATTGTCACCGATGCATCGTAAAGTTGCGGGGTCAATTTACTTCTCAACAAGGACGTTTGGTGTTAAATGCAGTATGACGGCTCGATTATCGACTGGAACGACGACAAAGGCTTCGGTTTCATTTCATCCGCTTCTTTTAAAGACCGCGTATTTTTTCACATTAAATCCGTAAAAAAGCCAAACCGTCGGCCGAGTGTTGGCGATTCGGTGGTGTTTCAAACGCTCAAAGATACTCAAGGTAGAAACAATGCCGTGGTGGTGAGCCTTGTGAACAGCCCGAGCCACGCCACAGGCAAAGCCAAAAATAACTCACCAGGGAAACGCGTCGCGGCTACCAAACATTCGCGAAAGCCAACCACGCAAATACGCAGAGGTGCTTCGAAAGCGAAGCAGGTGAAGCCGAAACGTCGAGGTTCACCGTTTGCCTGGTTGCTGTTCTACGTGTATTGGATTGCGTTAGCGCTAGCCGCTGTTATGGGTAAAGCGCCGTTCGAATTACTGGCCTACCTCGCGGTGGTAAGCCTCGTGACGTACTTTACATATGCCCTCGATAAGCGCGCCGCCAGAGCCGATCAGTTCCGTGTGTCCGAGGCGAATCTTCATTTCTTAAGTGTGATTGGCGGTTGGTCTGGCGCTCTAGTGGCACAGTATCGGCTTCGCCATAAGTCTGCCAAGCAAGCGTTCCGGTCGGTGTATTGGCTAACGGTAGTGGTAAGCTTAATCCTTACTTACGTTGCACTAGAGGCGAATTTGGGGGCGCGACTTGATTGGTAAATACCTGACTCATCTCGGCACTCCGTGATGACGGATGGACCATCATTTCTCACGAGAGCCTCGATGAGGCGTACCTCGAGCCACGTTTTAACGAAGAGATTTTGAGCGCTGACTGACAGGGTCGCGCTGCACTAAAGGCGAAGAACTATGAATCTTAACCAAGTTACCCTACCCGTAAAGAACATGGACGCAGCTAAAGCGTTTTACCAGACACTCGGCTTTACGTTGATTGTTGATACGCCTCATTACACGCGATTTGAATGCCCGATGGGCAGTAGCACTTTTTCGTTGTCACTTGATGATGAAGACTATCATAGTGGTTCCGTGATTTACTTCGAGCACCCCGATTTAGATGAGTGGGTGGAAGAGTTGAAAGCGAAAGGTGTTGAGTTTCTTCAAGAACCAACGTCGCAGAGTTATCTTTGGCGCGAAGCGGTGCTTAGAGATCCATCGAATAACAAAATCAAACTGTATTGGGCGGGTGAAAATCGGTTGAACCCGCCCTGGCGCGTTGCCTCGTCGTAGCGACTGATTATAGGTATTCAAGGGCAGCGCCGCGTTAAATCCGCGGTAGCCACATACCCATGGTTGCGCCAAATACACCCAAAATCATGACCAACGTCAGTAGCACAACGCCTGATGCGGTTAGTAGCTTTTGAAGGGCAGTGCCATTGGCTTGAGCGCGTAGATACACTTCTAAAAACGCCAGAGGTAGCACGTAAACCGTGGTGTACAGCACAGTAAGAAATGGGCCGGTAAATGTTCTTGGATCGAATCCAACAGGCTCGCCATGGAAGGTTAACCACGCCATTATGCCGATACGGAAAAGCCAAACACCACTCACCGCGATGAACAAGCGCAGCGCCCAGCGGCGGTGCACGGCGAATTGACGATTACGTGCATACTTAAACGCTAATACCGCGCATACTAGGATGATTAATCCGTTAATCATGAGCGTGGTATGGCCAACAGTGCTTCCCACGACCTTATCCCAGCGTGTCAGAATCATGAACGCGCCACTTAAGCTCATAATGAACGCCACGAGAATATACAAACGACCAGTCCATCGGTGCAGTGCAGGCAGCTTTTGTCGAATGAGGGGGATGAGCTGCATCAAGCCACCGATGGTAATGATCGCGGCAAAAATCACATGAGCGACGACCGCAGCATTGCCCCAAACGTCCCCTTCAATAAATCCCGCCGGCATGATGCGATTGAAGTGCTCAATATCCCGATTAATGGTCGCAGTGTAATAGAACGCGATGATGTAGTAAGAGAAGATCGCTTGGCCGACGAGTACCGCCGAAAACCAGAACTTAGCTGCGTTGTTAATGGCTTTCTTAGCAAACGTATCGGATCGCCAAGCGGGGCTTTTCATGGAGTGCGCTGTCATGGTGTTTATGTCCTTAACTACCTTTTTGTGTGGGTCATTCAAATAGTCTTATCGAATCTCAACGTCGATCACACCGATCAAATCGACTATTCGACGGGTCAGCGGTCGAGGCCTGCCTTATCGATGTTGGCTCGGTGTGTTAGTATTCGCTTAACACGATGAGATCTCGTGGAAGCGAATGACACCAGTATCGTCAGCGATACACACCAATCTTGCCTTTTTGGAAATCGACGATAATTTCTGGAAAAAAATGAACTTAGGACCAAGTTATGTGGACTGAGAGCGTTATACATTACTTAAGATCGTTCCCAGTTACTGAAGAGTCGGTAGCGGGCGATGAGTCGTTTCTCGGTAAACTGAAATCACGCTTCAAGCGTACCGAGCCACTCAGACTTATCTGGTGGCTATTGGTCGTGGCAATTGTCGCTTCGACACTGGCGAGAACCTCGGGTGATTCGATAGGCCTTGCTCATACTCTGACCGTCATAGCTGGCTCGGGCGCGTGTGCTTGGATTTGGTTCCTCAGTCGTTTGCTGTTTCGCAGTAAAGCAAGCATTACCGCTGGCGCGATTCTTTTAGTACCCGTTGTCATCGCGGTAGAAGCCGTTGCGCACCTTGTGGTACCCCTCAGTGGCGGCGTGATTGGCGTTGAGACGGGAAGAGTCGTGGCGAATGCTGCATCGTTCATCTGTATAACGGCGATCGCTTTTACGTTTAGCGAACCCTTGCAGGGGCTTTCAAGTATTCGATCAACCAACGAACGACGCTTTCGTTTCGCTTTTGTCGCGGTGGTCTCATTACTGGTCGTGCTCGCCATCCTATGGGTAGCAGGCGCATCGAGCGACTCGTTGGCGGCGCAATGGAGAGCAGAGATTTTAACGTTCTGTGGACTCATTGCCTTGGTTGGCAGTCGCCTCGCGGTCGAGTATCGGCTGAAGCACCCGCTCTCGGGTAAAAAGGCGCCCGTGACGGCAGTAAAACAAGTCGAAGACGACTCAACGGTGCTTGCAAAACGTATTCTTGAGGCGCTAAACGATGACGAATTACTCACTACGGCCAACCTCAAAGTGGCGGAGTTCGCCGAGCGCATCGACGAGCAAGAATACAAGGTAACGCGCTGCATTACGGGCCAACTTCAGTACCGTAACTTTAATCACTTCCTAAATTATTATCGCGTTGAACGGGCTAAACAGGTGCTTGCCGATAAGCGCGAAGCCCATAAAAGCATCGCAACCATCGCATTTGATTGTGGTTATAACTCGATCGGCCCGTTTAATCGCGCATTCAAAGACCTAACTGGATTTACGCCGAAAGCGTATCGTGACCGCCATACGCTCTAATCCTAAGGATATTTGGTGCGTCGCTGATCAACTTCACCCGCGTAAATCATTTGGGCTCGACGCGTGTGATGTAACGTACGTTGTGCGCTCAATCCCTGATTTTGCCTTGAATCTCATCGTCATGTCGGGATAGTCTAAAGGCGTTCATGCGCACTTCGCGCACTCACACGTAACAACGTGGCGATAAAAAAGGGAATAACTATGAATAAGAATAGCTTGCGACCACTAGCTTTAGGGCTTGGTGCGGCAGTGGTTTTGGGCGCTTGTACACCAGGCACCGAAACCGGTACTGAGACAGCTTCCACCAATTTACTCTCCGAACTTCCGGATGCGCCTCACGCAGAAATGCGTGAACACGAATTTACACATCACGGCATCACGGTCTCCGACCCTTGGAACTGGATTCGCGATAGCGATTATCCAACCGTCGACGATCAAGATGTGCTTGATTATCTAAATGCCGAAAACGCCTACTTCCAGAGCTGGTTGCAGCCACAGTCGGCACTCACCGATGCGCTGTTCGAAGAATTTAAGGGTCGCCTGGATGAGTCTGAATCGTCAGTCCCTTGGGTATCGAACGGTTACGAATACTCTTGGGTATTTGAAGAAGGCGATGAGTACCGTACCTATCTTCGCAAAGACTTAAGTGATCCTGAGGCGCAAGCCGAAGTGTTCT
>JABXIR010000238.1 GCA_013372965.1 Gammaproteobacteria bacterium | reverse complement strand
GATGCGCCGCCTCCGAGGGTGTCGTTCTGCTCGATTAAGGTTACATCGACGCCACGTTCTGCAAAGGCACGCGCGGTGTGCGCTCCTGCAAGTCCTGCGCCGATGACTGTGACGTGTCTTGGCGTTAACGCGGGTACGACCCACCAAGGTGCCTTGAACTTTCGCGGCTTGGGTATTTGACGGTGGTTCACTCGAGCGGAGAGCACTTCGCGTTTTTTTCCGAGTCCAGGGCGCTTAGTTATGTCGAATCCAGCGCCAGCTAATGCATCTCTGACGACTCGCGCTGCGCTAAAGGTGGCGGCAGTTGTACCTGCATGACTGAGTGTTAGTGCTTGTTTGAACCGGTCAATATGCCACATTTCAGGATTTTTGGCCGGGCTGAAACCGTCAAAGAACCAGGCGTCGATGGTCGCTTGAGCAGCTGACATAGCACTGGGCGCGTCGCTGACCAAGAGTTGATCTAGTGCAGTCTCAATGTCGCCAATTACAAGCGTTAACTGACATCGATCGGAGAGTGGGATTCGGTATATTCCCTCGGCGTAAACCTGCCAACGTGCAAGCAGCTGGTGGGTATAGGGTTGAAGTTGTGGTAGCGATTGATACACGCGTTCGAGTTGATCAAGACTGAGCGGATACTTTTCGATCGAAATGAACTCGAGTCGAGCGCCGTCAGGCGCCAGTCGATCGAATAGCTGGGCCGCGAGCAGCGCATTAAGACCGGTTCCGAAGCCAAATTCGCCGACTCGAAAGTGATCCTTGCAGGTGAGCTTGCCCCATCGATCCGGCAATTGGTTGCCGTCGAAGAAGTTGTAGAGTGATTCCTCGATGCCGCCGTCACTATTGAAGTACACATCGTCGAACAGCGTGCTGGTGGGGGTGTTGTCGTGCCAGCTAAGATCAATCACGCTGATGCATCACGATTCGTTGAACTCGCGTTCGATCTGAGCGAGCCAAGCGCTCAGTCGCTCTTCGCTCTGTTCAAACTGATTTTCATCGTCGAGCGCGAGACCTAAGAACTGGGTCTCGTCATCAGAGAGTGCTTGGGAAGTCTCGAACTCATAACCGATGTTGTCGGTATAGCCGATCATTCGACCGCCGTTGAGTTTGACGACATCATGAAGATAGCCCACGGCATCTAGAAACCACTCGGGGTAGCCATACTGATCGCCTTGACCGTAAATGGCGACGGTTTTCCCTGAGAAATCGAGTCCGCTGAGCGCTTCCCACTGGTTTTCCCAGTCTTCTTGGAGTTCACCGTAATCCCACGTCGGGATGCCGAAGATAATAAAGTCATACGCTAGACACTGCTCAATTGCGACGTCAGCCAAGTTGTGAATTTCGACGTCAAAACTTGCTTGCGCTAAGATCTTTTCAGCGGTCATTTCGGTGTAGCACGTAGACGACCCGTAAAACAGTCCGACAGTTTTCATTGTGTTTGTTCATCCCACCATTGAATTGTGAGTTGTACTGGATCTTCGCCGCTACACGCGTCTAAGGTGAGCATGTCTGCGAAGGGTTCTGCGCCGAGATCCATAAATGCATCGTGGAGCTTTTGTCCTGCCTCACCGAAAGTCATGTAGCTGCTGTCACCCAAGTTAACGATCGCGAAACCTCGACCGCCAATACGAGGATAGTTGGTGACTAATTCCATGTGAATCGTGTTTGCAGGAGACGGTAAATCGCCTGCACCCGTATTCGAGGTGACGACGACCAAACGCGATTCGCTGTCTGCTAACCACGGCTCGAGAGCGCTGCTTCGTGTCACTTGAATTCCGAGGCTATTGAGGTGCGCGGCGAGGTCATTGGCAACCCCGTCGGCAGTGCCCATGACGCTTGCTGAGATCAATACGATGGTCATTACAGCGCTCCTTGATAACCAATTTGACGCCACGCTTCGTAGACCATAATGGCCGTGGCGTTCGATAAGTTAAGGCTTCGGCTGCCTTCGCACATCGGAAGGCGAACTCGCTGGCTAGCGGGAACACTATTTCTGACAGGTTCGGGAAGACCGCGGGATTCGGGGCCAAACAAGAGTGTATCGTTGGCGCGGAACGTGACTTCACTGGGCCATGTGGTGCCCTTTGTCGTTAACGCGAACACGCGGGTCTCGCCGATGGCCTTAAGGCAAGCGTCGAGGTTTTTGTGGATTTTGACTCGCTCGGTCTCGTGATAATCGAGTCCGGCCCGACGCAGTCGCTTGTCATCGAACTCGAAGCCGAGCGGTTCAACAAGATGCAGGGCGCAGCCCGTATTGGCAGCGAGTCGAATAATGTTACCGGTGTTTGGCGGTATTTCGGGCTCAAATAAAACGATGTTAAACATGGGTCGCTCGAAGTTAAATTTCGCGCTATTGTAGCAGTTAGAATGGGTCGTTTTCTACGAATTACGGAGATTCACTATATATGCGCAACTGGCTTGGATCAGCCGCGTTTTTTGCGGTGGTATTTTGTTCAACCTCTATGGTTGTTCGGGCATGTGATGCCCGGCTCGAGGTTCCGACACAAACGGCATCTGGAGCACTGTTAAGGGGGGTCACGTGCCCCAATGCTCAAATCAACTGGCTAGAACAAACGACTTTCGCAACCGATGAGGGCTTGTTTGTGGTCGGCATTGGCCGAGATGTTGTCGGAGCGTATCCTTTGACGGCATCGATTGACGGGCAATCGGTGCAGGCCGTTGTGTCGATTAGCCCTCGTGAATATCGTATCAGTATTGTAGAGGGGGTGCCTCAACGAACCGTGACGCCAAGCGAAGACGAGCTTATTCGCATCCGACGTGAGAGTGCGATGGTGGCTGAGGCCAAAGCCATGGTAGTCACAGTGGATCATTGGCAACAACCCGCTATTGAGCCCGCGTCCGGCAGAATTAGCGGTGTATACGGCAGCCAACGTGTTTACAATGGGACGCCTGGTAACCCTCATTACGGTCTAGATATCGCCGCACCAACGGGCACACCCGTCGTCGCGCCACTCGGGGGTGTTGTCGTGCTGGCTGAGGACGATTTATTCTATTCGGGTGGTACAATCATCGTTGCTCACGGTGCCGGTTTGTTTTCAAGCTTCCTTCACTTAAGCTCCGTTGATGTTGAAGTGGGTCAAGTGCTTGAAAGGGGCGCTCCGCTTGGTAAAATCGGATCAACGGGTCGAGCGACTGGTCCGCATCTCGATTGGCGAATGAACTGGCGTAATCAGCGAGTAGACACTCAGTGGCTGTTGCAGAGCGGTTGGCCAAATACAGCGTCGCAATTTATTGACGCGCAGCAAACAAATTAAGGCATATAACGTGATTGACGATAAATTATTAAGTATTTTAGTTTGCCCAGTAACCAAAACGACACTTCGTTACGACCGAAACGCAGCGGAGCTGATTTCTACCGCAGCAGGGCTTGCTTACCCGATACGCGACGGTATTCCCGTGATGCTTGAGTCGGAAGCTCGACGTCTGTCAGTTGAAGAAGTCGAGGCTCACAAATCATGAGCGATACCATATTTGGCAAAATCATTCGCGGCGAAATACCAGCCGAACGCGTTTACGAGGATGATCACTGTATTGTGATTAACGACATATCGCCACAAGCACCAATCCACCGTTTAGTGATTCCGAAGCAATCGATCGCGAAACTGTGCGATGCAAACGAAGATCATCGCGCACTGTTGGGGCACTTAATGTGGGTCGCGGCAAAGGTCGCGAACGACGCGGGAATCGGTGATGCCTGCCGCTTTGTCATTAATAATGGCGAAGGCGGTGGCCAAACGGTATTCCATTTGCATGTGCATGTGCTTGGTGGCATCGAAATGTCCGAGCAAACACTGTAAAATCCCTCACAAACATTCATAGTGGCTATTCTGAATCTAAATAGGTTCAGCGTGGTACACGCCTTATACTTCGAATACGACAAGAGTTTATTTACCGCATGAAAAGCGCAGACATCCGACAGTTATTCCTTGAGTTCTTTCATAAGAATGGTCATGAAGTGGTGCCGAGTAGTTCTCTCATTCCAGGGAACGATCCAACACTGCTATTCACCAACGCAGGGATGGTTCCATTTAAGGACGTATTTCTGGGAACAGAAACACGTGGGTACCAGCGTGCGACGAGCTCGCAACGTTGCGTCCGTGCCGGCGGTAAACACAACGATCTAGAAAACGTTGGTTACACAGCTCGCCATCACACCTTCTTTGAAATGCTGGGTAACTTCAGCTTCGGCGATTACTTTAAGCGTGACGCAATTCAGTTCGCATGGAAGTTCCTAACAGAGGAACTCAAGTTACCGAAAGAGCGTCTCTGGGTAACCGTACACATCTCCGATGACGAAGCGGCAGATATCTGGATTAACGAAATTGGCGTTGACCCAAATCGTCTCTCGCGACTCGACGAGGATAACTTCTGGCAAATGGGTGATACAGGGCCGTGTGGTCCGTCCTCAGAGATTTTCTACGATCACGGTGAAGATGTTCCAGGTGGACCGCCAGGCAGCGAAGATGACGATCTCGATCGTTACATCGAAATCTGGAATCTCGTATTTATGCAGTTCGAGCGCCAAGCCAATGGGGATCTTGTGCCGTTGCCTAATCCTTCCATTGACACGGGAATGGG
>JABXIR010000083.1 GCA_013372965.1 Gammaproteobacteria bacterium | reverse complement strand
TCGTCGTCATCGCCTAGGTCAGGCACACCCAAATCAAACTCTTCGAGTGATAACAAAACATCGTCATCTTTGGTGGATACAACCGGCTCAGAAGCACGCGTCTCGGCCGATTCATCGGGTACCGATGCAAACTCAAGCCCCAACTCATTATCTGAGCTGAGATTGATATCGAGAAGTTCATCGTCATCAACCGACACTGAATCCGTATCACTCGACGAAACAGCAGAGGAAATTTTCGGTGAAGCAGTCGATTCTGCGCCCGCCAAGCTCTCCACCAAATTAAAACGCGTGAAGTCTTCGCTTCGGGTCACTGCGCCTTCATCTGATATAGAACAGTGCAGACCAATTGCAGCTAGCGTCGACGCAGCTTCAATCAGTTGTTCCTCGCTACCGCGAGCAATGATGCAAGGAAAACCTGAATACAGAATCTGAAAATGCGATACGTGTAAATCAGAGACGTGAGACTGAAGCACCTCATCTATTCCGGAACGTTGAAAATCAGGCAGAATATCTCCTCGGCTGATCAGTAACTTCGACACGACAAGCTCCCTTAATTGAAGCGCGCTCTTGGCGCACTTCTATCGAATGAATATTAATATCTCTATGGTATAGTATTTCGAAATAAGTTGATGCACGCAATTATGAATCTCAAAAAGATCACAGGTCTTAGCCACGCAACTGAGCAAGCATTCTCGAGACTGGCAGATCAGGCGCTCAATTCCGGCATTCAATTAAAAATTGCCTCGGGCTTTCGAAGCATCGAGCGCCAACTGGCGATCTGGAATCGAAAATCTCACCCCGATTATGTATTTAACGTCGATGGTCAAGAAGTGGCCACTCGAGATCTCAGTCGCAAACAATGGCTGAAAGCCGTTATGCAGTGGTCAGCGGTTCCGGGTCTCTCTCGGCATCATTGGGGCACCGATATCGATGTCTTCGACGCAAACGCTTTGCCAAAAGACTACAGCTTACAGCTGACGCCGACCGAATACAGTGAGAACGGAATATTTAGCTCACTGCACCAGTTTCTCAACCATCACGTAGACCGCAATCCGCAACGCGAGTTCTTTCGCCCCTATCGTTCGGTGACAAACGGAGTCTCTCCCGAAGCCTGGCATTTAAGTTACTACCCAGAAGCTCAGTCGTTGATGAGATCCTTTACCCTATCACGCGCCTATCAGTTGGTTCCGTTTGAACACATGTACGCCGGCGAATTGGTTAAAGAGCATTTCGATTACATCTATCAACACTATGTCATTAATGTCGATGACTAAGCTCAGTAAACCGACTTTGGTAATTTTCGACTGCGATGGCGTCATTGTCGATTCGGAGGCGCTGGCTGGCGATGTTTTCTGGAAGCAACTTACGCGCTTAGGTTGGACGCTCGATCTCCACGATACGACGAAACTGTTTATTGGTCGTTCGTTGAAAGACTGTTTCAAACGAGCCGAGGCTGAGCTTGGTACTCGACTGCCGAACGACTTTGAGAGCAATCTTCAGAAAGAAACATTCGCCGTCTTCGAGTCTGATTTAGCTCAAATGCCTGGCGTCGATTGCCTCGCACGTTTACTCACTCACATGGAAATCGAGTACTGCGTCGCGAGTTCGGGTAGCTACGAAAAGATGTCAACTACACTGGGTATCACGGAGTTAACGCTATTATTCCCACGACGATTCAGCAGCTCTGAGGTCGAGCGAGGAAAACCCGCTCCCGATCTATTTCTTCATGCTAGTAAAGCACTCGGGCACGCGCCCGATCGTTGCTGGGTCATCGAGGATTCTTCGGCAGGCATAACGGCCGCTCTTCAGGCAGGCATGACCGCTATAAAATTGGGCGGCGACAAAATGGTGGGCGCGCATCACGTTACAACGCATTTCGAACTGGTCAACATTCTGAAAGAAATGGAATGAAAAATATTCAAATTAGACCTTCCGAGTAGCTAGCCAATTAATACGTATATGTTATAGTCGGCACTAAATATTATTATAAACATCGCAACGTCAGTGCCTATGTCGCCTTTAAAGCAGTTTTTTGTCTCCTCGACGAGTCGTCGTCAGTCCGTGGTCATTGTTACCGCGCAGCTGCTGATGCTATTCGCCTTTGGTGCGGCGCTGTTCGTTAATAGTTGGTACAGCTTTAAGCAGGTTCAAGATGCAATCATAGACGAGCGTCTGACCCTGCTAACTCAGGCGTCTAAAGCGTATCTGATTAACCCGTCACCCGCTTCTGAGCATGAACTCGAGTCTCTAGTGCTGTCGCAAAGTGATCAGGCGTGCACTACGCTTTACAATACGAACGGCGAGATCGTTAGTAAGATTAGCTACGAAGGATACGAACCCAGCGAAACCGACATGATTCGTTACGTCGACATCGCCGATGGCAATGAGCAACTGGGTCGTCTCCGTTATATCCACAGTCCCGTCTCTTCAAGTGCATGGCTTAACAATGCGGCCGTCATCTTTCTGGCTGCAATATTGCTCACCGCGATCTTGTCACCGTGGATGATTCGTCGGATCAATCGTCTGAGCTCTCAACCGATCGACGCCATATCCGTTGCGGCCGAAGACATCGCGAATTCAAACAACTTCCACGGGCGTATTGAAATCACAACCGATGATGCACTCGGTCGATTGACACGAAACATCAATACCATGCTAGAGGCCATCGAGGGTCGTGAGGCTCAGCTCACTAGCTATGGAAGTTACCTCGAAGAACTTGTAAAAGAAAAGTCGAAACAACTGCAGGCGCTATCTTCCGAAGACGCCATGACGCTTTGCCCTAACCGCCTCTCGTTAATGCGCAATGGCGACAAGATCATCAAGCACGCACTCGAGCAAGGTAACATCAGTAGTGTCATTGTGATCGATTTACTTCGCATCAAAACGTACAACCAATCGTACGGACACCATATTGGCGACTCAATTATTAAGGGAGTCGCCGAGCGTTTGCGAGCGAATTTCGAACACGTATTCCGAATCGGTGGCGATGAATTCTGCATCATCATCCATGATGCGCACCTAGCTCAACTTGAGCAGCTAGCGAGAGAATCGATTGAGGTCATCGAGGCACCCCTCGAGATCGATGGAGAAAGCGTCCATGTGCTTGCCGCCGCAGGGGTTTCGACAGCGCCAGATCATGGTAATACGATTACCACATTGCTTCGATCTGCCAACCAGGCAATGCAACACTCTAAAACCCTCGTGGGCTCAAATCTAACCGAGTATTCAGAAGATCTCTTCAGCAGCGTCAATCGTCAGATTGAGCTCGAACGAGATCTATCGGCAGCGATCGAAAACCATGAATTGTTTTTGGTTTACCAACCCAAGCAGCACGTAAAATCGCGTCGTATTGAGGGGGTTGAGGCATTGGCACGCTGGCATCACCCGCGCCTTGGTCATGTTCCGCCTCTTGAGTTTGTGGGCGTTGCTGAAGAGGCCGGTCTTGCTCGTGCCTTGGGCAATGCCGTATTGAAACAAGCCGTTTATCAACTTGAGAAGTGGTCGGAGCTCGGACTTCAGCTGTCCATTGCGGTTAACATTTCACCCGCGCAAATCATGCACCCAGAGTTCGTCAGCGACATCAAGTACGCGCTCTCTCTTGCCGATATCGATCCAACTCTTCTTGAACTCGAAATCACCGAAAGCATCATGATTGGTAATCATCACCACATCGATGAAGCCATCGCTCAAGTTCGCGGCCTAGGCGTTCGCATTGCCATTGATGATTTTGGTACTGGCTACTCATCATTAAGTTACATTCG
>JABXIR010000078.1 GCA_013372965.1 Gammaproteobacteria bacterium | reverse complement strand
TGCGATTGAAAGCGGAAAAAGATGGCTGGGGTGGTAGGACTCGAACCTACGCATGACGGGATCAAAACCCGTTGCCTTACCACTTGGCGACACCCCAGTAAAAATAGGTCTTGTTGAGTAGATGGCTGGGGTGGTAGGACTCGAACCTACGCATGACGGGATCAAAACCCGTTGCCTTACCACTTGGCGACACCCCAGTGAATGTTTCAATGCATCCTCAAAAGACGAGGGGGATTATAAGCATCCCATTAGTTTTGTAAAGTATTGATCAGAAAAAATCTAAGATTTTTCATAGGCTTAGCGACCATCGATGAATTTAATCACCGACGGTCGTTATGCTTTGTGGTTATACGTTAAAACGGAAGAGAATGACGTCGCCGTCTTTGACGATGTAGTCCTTGCCTTCCAAACGCCATTTGCCTGCTTCTTTCGCGCCAGCTTCGCCCTTGAATTCGATAAAGTCATCGTAGCCAATCACTTCGGCCCGAATGAAGCCTTTTTCGAAGTCTGTGTGGATTTTACCAGCCGCTTGCGGCGCGGTTGCCCCTACGGGAATCGTCCACGCGCGAACTTCTTTCTTACCCGCTGTGAAGTAGGTCTGAAGTCCAAGGAGTTCATAACCGGCTCGAATCACACGGTCTAAGCCTGCTTCGTCCCAGCCCAAGTCTTCTAAGAATTCATCACGTTCGTCGTCTTCGAGTTCCGCAATTTCGGATTCGAGCTTGTTACAGATGACCACCACTTCAGCGCCTTCCTCCGTTGCGATTGCTCTCACAACGTCGAGATGAGGGTTGTTTTCAAATCCATCCTCGTGGACGTTAGCAATGTACATTGTCGGCTTGAGCGTCAGGAAGTTAAAGTTTTTAACGAGCTTCAGGTCATCCTCGCTAAGACCCATGCTGCGTAGCGGGCGTGCTTCGTTTAGGTGTTCGACGATTTTCTCGAGAACCCCAACCAGCTTCATTGCCTCTGGGTCACGACCTTTGGCAAGCTTTTGGTTTCTCAAAAGTGCTTTCTCGCTACTTTCGAGGTCAGCGAGTGCTAACTCGGTGTTAATGACATCGATATCTTCTGCCGGGTTGATCTTGTTTGCGACGTGAATGACATTCTCGTCTTCGAAGCAGCGAACGACATGAGCAATGGCATCAGTTTCTCGAATGTTCCCCAAAAACTTGTTGCCCAGACCTTCGCCCTTTGATGCGCCTGCAACCAGACCAGCGATATCGACGAACTCCATCGTTGTTGGCACGATGTTCTGAGGGTTTACAATCGCAGAAATAGCATCGACGCGGGGATCGGGAATTGGCACAACACCAGCGTTTGGCTCGATGGTACAGAACGGAAAGTTCTCAGCATCAATGCCTGCTTTGGTGAGCGCGTTAAAGAGTGTTGATTTGCCAACGTTCGGTAGACCGACGATTCCGCAATTAAAGCCCATAGTTCTTATACCTAAGTTAGTTTGACGAATGAAGCGAGTTCATCGCTTTTTCGAATTCACCGGCCGCGATTAAGTCGGTGACTTTAATCGAGCGGTCGATGGCGTTATCGATGTCGAGCTGCTCACTCTGAGTTGCTCGTTTTAATACGTAATTAGCGACCGCCTTGCTATTGCCCGGATGATCGATACCGAGTCTTAAGCGATAGAAGTCTTTTGAGTTGCCGAGAGAGGCGATGATATCTCGAAGGCCGTTGTGGCCACCGTGCCCGCCAGCGAATTTCAGTTTAGCCACACCACACGGTAAGTCGAGTTCATCGTGAGCTACTAAAATCTCGTTGGGAAGGATTTTGTAGAAGTTTGCGATCGCTGCAACGGCTTGCCCGGAGCGATTCATATAGGTTGTCGGATTGATCAGACGTAGGTCGTGTCCACCGACGGTAATCCGGCCAACAAGGCCAAATAATTTCGAATCTGAGGTGAGCTGCGCGCCGTAATGGCGCGCAAGCTCGGTAACAAAGTCGGCGCCCGCGTTGTGTCGGGTTCGCTCATAGTCGCGTCCTGGGTTGCCAAGACCAACGATCAGTTTGATGCGATTAGACACCACGGGCCCTCTTCGTAAAAGCGATTAACCCTCAGAAGCTTCTTCAGATGACTCGTCTTCGTCAGAAGACTTAGCACCTTTCGGCTTCTTAACTGTCATGATCGCCAAGTCGTGGTCAGAACCGTGACTTAGTGCAACACTCTCAACACCTTTTGGAAGCTTGATGTCCGAGATGTGAAGGGTTTCGCCTGCTTTAACTTCAGTTAGATCGACTTCGATGAACTCAGGAAGATCTTTTGGAAGTACGCTTACTTCAAGCTCGTTGAGCTGAGTAATAACAGAACCACCTTCAAGCTTAACGCCTACACAGGCTTCAGCGTTGGTGTAGTGAAGCGGTACGTTAACAGTGAGCTTCTCTTTCGCAGAAACGCGAAGGAAGTCAGCGTGAACGATAAGAGGCTTCGCTGGGTGACGCTGAAGGTCCTTAAGGATCACTTTTTCAGACTTACGACCAATCTTAACAGTAAGGATGTGGCTGTAGAACGCCTCATCTTCTAAAGATTTGATCAGGTCTTTATGTGCCAAAGAAATCATTACAGGCTCTTTACCAGCGCCGTAGATGATACCTGGAACTTGACCGTCCAAACGACGCAGGCGGCGGCTCGCACCTTTCCCCTTATTGTCGCGGACTTCCGCTTTTAATGTAAAATCAGTCATAACTTACTCCTAGTAAATACAAAACCATCGCAGACCCGCGACCAGGCCTTTGCGATGGTGAAAGTTACTCACTTCGTCGAGTGAGCAACGCGTTTAGCGTGCAAGAAAACTTACACAGCTAAATGCTGTGATCAATCAAACATAGCGCTGATTGATTCCTCGTTGCTGATGCGGCGCATAGACTCGGCCAACATCGGCGCGAGGGATAATACACGAATCTTTTCACAATTGCGCGCTTCTTGTGAAAGCGGAATCGTGTCGCAAACGATGAGCTCATCGAGCTCGGAATTATTTAGGTTGTCGATTGCTGGTCCAGATAGTACTGGGTGTGTGCAATAGGCGACAACTTTAGCGGCGCCCTTAGCTTTAAGAGCTGCTGCAGCGGTACATAGTGTGCCAGCCGTATCAACAATATCATCGACCATGATGCAGGTACGACCGTCGACATCACCGATGATGTTCATGACCTGGGCGACGTTCGCGCGTGGGCGACGCTTATCGATAATCGCGAGGTCGGTGTCGAGCTTCTTAGCGATGGCACGGGCTCGAACGACACCGCCAATATCCGGCGATACGGACATCGGGTTGTCGTAATTTTGTTCGATGATATCTTGAACCTGGCGAACGCTGCCGTAGCAGTTGTCTACCGCGACGTCGAAGAATCCTTGGATCTGTTCAGCGTGAAGATCTACGGTAAGTACACGGTCAACACCAACACCTACGAGGATGTCTGCTACGACCTTTGCCGAAATAGCAACACGGGCGGATCGTACGCGACGATCTTGTCGTGCATAGCCAAAGTAAGGAACAACGGCAGTGATTCGTTGCGCTGATGCTCTACGAAGTGCATCAACCATAACGACGAGTTCCATTAGGTTGTCGTTCGTTGGACTGCACGTCGGTTGCACGATGAATACGTCCTGACCACGCACGTTTTCTTTGATCTCGACCATGACTTCGCCATCGGAGAATTGTCCAACGGATGCCTCGCCGAGTGGAACGTGGAGTTCATCACATACTTTTTTAGCTAACTCCGGGTTTGCGTTCCCGGTAAATACCATTAGGTTTGCCACTGCTATCGCCCTTGCTTTTTGGTTGTTCAAACAGCTGTTGCTGTCACATTGCTACACGTATATGGCTGGGGTGGTAGGACTCGAACCTACGCATGACGGGATCAAAACCCGTTGCCTTACCACTTGGCGACACCCCAAAAATTTAGTTAACCTGACTGTTGATGGGAGAGGCAAAAATCCCCTTTGCAACAAATCCTTCAAAAGCCATTGGCTTGCAGTTTAGCACTTTATGCGCTGTTGCTTCATCATCGAATGCAGCAAAGATGCAAGATCCTGTCCCCGTTAGTTGCGCTTTGCCATATTGGCTGAGCCATTTTAGACCCTCGTCTACTGGAGGGTAGAGTGCCCTAACTAACGGTTCACAATCATTGTGGCAATGACCTTCTAAAACGGCCGCTACTGTACTGCTCGCGCTATCTCTTGTCAATTCGGGGTGTTGGAAAATCTGCGCCGTACTAACCGCTACAGGGGGTCGTAATACGACATACCAAACGCTGCGATTTTCAACCGAAATGAGGTGCTCTCCAATGCCGGTTGCCCATGCGCTATAACCGTGAACGAAAATAGGTACATCCGCACCTAAGCTAAGACCGATCTCGGCGAGGGTTTTACGGCTTAAGTTTAGCTTCCATAAATCGTTTAGAGCGAGAAGCGTCGTGGCCGCATTTGAGCTCCCGCCGCCAAGACCTCCCCCGATTGGGATGCGTTTCGTTAACGAGATCTTTGCGCCAAGTTCAGGCTGACCAACGTAGGAACGCAGTAATCTGGCCGCTCGAACAATCAAGTTGTTGTCATCATCGAGATCTTCAATGCTCGGAGAAACTCGGATATTGGATTCATCTTCGAGTACTTCGATGTCGAGCTCGTCACCGAAATCGAGTAGCTGAAAGTAGCTTTCGAGCAGATGATACCCATCCGCTCGTCTTCCAACGATATGTAAGTTCAGGTTAAGTTTTGCTGGAGCACTAAATTTCATAAGTTTTCGGGCATCGAAGCTTGCCATTGGCTGATGATAAAGTTCAGTTGCAGTTGGTCGCTTTTTAAGCTTAAGCGATAGGGGCGCGAATCTCCTTGGTCGAGACGGAAATCGGTCGCGCTAACTGTCCAGCCGAGTTCCTCAAAGCGAACGCCGTTCGTAATGGGGGCAGTAGGGGTCGAAGCTAGCATTGGGTGACCTTGAAGCCAATAAGGTAGTGCCGACAGTGGCGCGCGCCAACCTAGATTTAGCGACATCAGTTGCTCGGCAGGTCCGTACAGGTCGATGTCGCTGTTCTTGATGCGAAGACTCTGTTCGTCGCCGGTAAGTCGGGTAAGTCCTAAGCCAAACGGCCCGCTCAGTTCCACTTCGTGTTGCCCATTTAGATACTGCCAATGGACGTTCGCAATGCCTCTCTCTTGTCCGATATATTGAATTCGACCGTCAAACCCCCATGAGTTGGTTAGATCGACTTCTGACGTTCTAGTGAAGGTGGTACACGCACTCAGACTAAGAGCAAACGCGATGAGCACTAAAATGCGTTTCATAGTGGCAAAACCGGGTAGTTAGGAAAGAGCTGCTGGAGCCGGTCCATCAGTTCTTGATAGCGTTCGTCGTTGCCCAAGGCGCGCAGAATGATTGCGAGGTGATACATAATCTCGGGGTGTGTCTCGAGCGCGTTAGCGCGTTCGATCAACGGAAGTGCGGCTTCCACATTTCCGAGTTTATACTCAAGCCAGCCGAGGCTATCAATGGTCGCGGCATCTTCGGGATTGAGGCTAACTGCTTCGTTAAGCAGAGTACGAGCCTCGTCAAGCCGAATATCTCGGGTGATCCAAGAATAGGCGAGGTTATTCATGGTCCAAGCGCTAGTTGGGTTCTGCTCAATAAACCTAAGCATCATTTGATCTGCGGTAAGGTCCATTCCACTCGAACGCAGTTCGTTGACGAGAAATTCGAGCGACGCTGAACTGTTGATTAATCGATGGGTGAGTTCGAGGCGAGTGAGGCGTTGCTCAATCGTACTGATCGAATTGAGATGGTTGACCCAAGCGTATTCGACATCGAGATTTGATCGACTGATAGACGTTAGTTGATCGGCAAACTGCTCATATTCATCACTGGCGTTGACTTCCGACACCGTGTACTGCACTGCTTGAGATCTGAGATCCGGCCGAGATAACGAGCTAAAATACTCGATGGCGTCTTGAAACTCTCCGCTCGCTAGTGAGAGACGTCCGTGGAGGAGTGTCGCGTCTTCCGTAAAGTAATTGTAACGCGCGAGAGCCTCGGTAAGGGTATTTGCATCGTCGGTAAAGCCCCTCTCTAACGCCCATTGTGCAGAGTCTCGATACCATACTGGCGTATCTTCTGCATTGTCGATGAGGTGCGTCAGTCCATCAGTTTCTGATTCAAGGTAATACGATAGCTTCGCTTGTTGTGTGGCAAGATCGAGATTAAATCGACGATCAAGGGAGTCCTCGAGAATCTCGTGTGCGCGCTGAAGCTGGTCGTTATTGGCCAGTATGCCCGTCAGTGCCAAGGTAATATTGGTGGCATCTGGGTTGGTTTTATGTAGGCTCTCCAGCTCTTTAACGGCGGTTTCTGCATCGATGGTACTTCGGATAAGGGCGATCCCAATGTCTAACCCTAAAATGTCGGGTCGTTCGCTTCGCGCGTTTTCGAAGAGTGTGATGACCTGTAGTTTGCCTTCGTACCGCCAGTTCATCGTGATCGAGGCAATTCGCTGGAAGAATGGCGATGCGATAGCAGGGTCTTTGATCGTCAGCGCGATGTCAAACGCTTCATTCAATGAGTTTTGCTCGATGGAAATTTGAGCGATGAATGCACGTTGGCTGTCCGACTCAGGGAAATTGTCGTGCCAACTGGACAGCACATATTGAAGGTTTTGAGGATCGTATTCGTACGTCATCCAAGAAGCTTCGAGAAACAGTGGTTCGTCTTTTAACGCAATGGCTTGCTCGGTAATCAATCGGGCGGCAGTAACGAAGTCGCCACGAGATCGTGAAAGATCCGCCGCGAGCATTGAAAATAAAGTCGCTTCTGGAAACCGCTGGGTAGAACGCTTTTCCTCGTTTGCTAGTGCAGTGATCGAAGTGTCGGCTTTAGGGGTAGGGGCTTGGGACACTTGGGGCTTAATGCTGCAACCAGTGACCAAGACAATCAGAGGTAGGCAAAATAGCACAAATTGTGACTTTGGCGATCGCATATGAATGTGTAAGACCTACTCGAAATGTATCATTTTGTTACAGTGTAAAGGTATAATAAGCCAAGATAAACTCATAACCACTAAACGACGCGGGATTCGCTTCGTTTTTTTCGTTTGGAAGGTACGTAATCGCAATGCCGATTTGGGCAATTGGACTTAACCACAAAACCGCACCGGTCGACTTGCGCGAGCGTGTTGCGTTCGATCCAGCAAAACTCGAAGATGCGCATCAGCAGGCCTCTGAAGACCTCGGAGTCGATGGCGTCGTTATTTTATCGACCTGTAATCGAACCGAAGTCATTGTCAACGGTGAAGTAGAGGCTCGAGCCGTCATTGACTGGTTGTCTAAGTATCACGGCGTGGTCGAGGATTCGATTTCTGATGCGTGGTTCTCCAAACCCGACCGAGAGGCCGTACAGCATATGATGCAGGTCGCCTCGGGGCTTGACTCATTGGTGCTCGGAGAGCCCCAAATTCTCGGTCAAGTTAAGTCAGCGTACGCTGTTGCTCAGCAATCAGGCACCGTATCTCCGCTTCTTCACAGACTCTTTCAAAGCGTGTTTAGCGCGGCAAAGCAGGTACGCACCCAAACAGCGATCGGCCATAATCCCGTGTCGGTTGCCTATGCCGCGGTCACTTTGTCTCAGCGAATATTTAGTGATCTATCTGCGACTGATGTGTTATTGGTGGGCGCCGGCGACACCATTGATTTAGTGGCACAGCATCTGGTTCAGCAAGGAGTCACGCGTTTAACCGTGGCTAATCGAACCTTTCAACGCGCGCACGAGCTAGCCCAACGCTTCAATGCTAAGGCAGCACTGTTCAGCGATTTGGCGGAAGAGCTCGTCAAGGCAGATATCGTCATATCATCAACGGCAAGCCCGTTACCTATTATCGGTAAAGGCATGGTCGAAAGTGCGATGAAGGCGCGACGACACCAACCACAATTTATGGTGGATATCGCCGTTCCTCGAGACATAGAGGCGGAAGTATCCGAGTTGGATGATGTCTACCTCTACACGGTCGACGACTTGCAGTCGGTAATTGAAGAAGGGCAACGGGCTCGAGAAGAAGCGGCCATCGATGCACTCGACATCATCGATGCCAACGTGACGCAGTTTCAAGATCGTCTCAAAGCTTCCTCAGCGAGTGGTTTAATTAAACAATATCGACAAAAGATGGAAGACTTGCGTGTGCAAGAGCTTGAAAAGTCTATCCGTCAACTAGAAAATGGTGATGACCCAGAACGTGTCGTCCGCAATCTTGCGCGGTCATTGACCAATAAAATAATCCATTCACCAACCAGTGCGCTGATCGCGGCTGCTAAGAATGATGATCAAACTACCTTAGATGCAGCAGATAACATTCTTGGTCTATCGCTGTCATCGGATGAGAGCGAAACCCCATGAAATCTTCGATAGAAGACAAACTACATCAATTGGTCGATCGACACGAAGAAGTCGGTGCCTTGTTGTCTGATCCTGATGTGATATCCGATCAAAATCGGTTTCGAGAGTTGTCACAGGAGTATGCTGAAATCGAACCGGTTGTTGCGACGTTTCAGCGTTGGACTCAGCTGTGCAATGATCTGTCTGAGGCCAAGGAAATGGCGATGGATTCTGACCCGGACTTAGCCGAAATGGCCGCAGAAGAAATCAAAGACATTGATGCGCAAATTCCAGCGGTCGAAGCCGAGCTTGAGCGCTTGATGCTACCCAAAGACCCGAACGACGACCGCAACGTTTTCCTCGAAGTTCGTGCCGGCACCGGCGGTGATGAGGCCGCGATCTTTGCTGGCGACCTCTATCGTATGTACAGCCGTTTTGCAGAGACTAAAGGCTGGAAGGTCGAAGTGATCTCGGAGCGTGAAGGCGAGCATGGCGGTTTTAAGGAAATTATCACTCGTGTCGTCGGTAAGGGCGCTTATTCGGCGCTCAAGTTTGAGAGTGGTGCGCATCGGGTTCAGCGAGTTCCTGAAACAGAAAGCCAAGGGCGTATTCATACCTCTGCGTGCACCGTTGCGGTGATGGCTGAGGCAGAAGAGTTGGAGTCCGTTGAGATCAATAAGGCCGACTTGCGTGTCGATACATTTCGCGCGTCAGGTGCAGGTGGTCAGCACGTTAACAAAACTGACTCTGCCATTCGAATTACTCACTTACCCTCGGGGTTGGTGGTTGAGTGCCAGGACGAACGAAGTCAGCACAAGAATCGTGCGAAAGCGATGGCACTGTTGGCTTCTAAGCTCAAATCATCGGCAGAACAAGTGCGTGCCAGTGAGCAAGCAGAAGAGCGACGAAATCTCGTCGGTAGCGGGGATCGCTCCGAGCGTATTCGAACCTACAATTATCCCCAAGGTCGAGTGACCGATCACCGAATAAACCTAACCTTGTATAAACTTGACGAGGTAATGGCAGGTCAGCTCGGCGCAATCGTCGATCCTTTGCTTCAGGAGCATCAAGCAGATTTGTTAGCCAGTCTTGCGGCGAGTGATTAATGAACGTTCAAACCGCACTAGCGCTCTCATCGTTAATACGACATTCGGACACGGCCGACGTTGACGCTAAGTGGTTGCTCTGTAAAGTGCTTGATCGATCGCCATCCTCGATTACCTCATGGTCTGACTTCGAGCTAACACCCGCTCAGGTCGATCGCTTTGCAGCGATGTTAGTGCGTCGTATTAAAGGCGAACCCGTGGCGTATATTCGTGGTGACCAAGGATTTTGGAGTTTAGAACTCGAGGTCGATCCAACAACTTTGATCCCGCGTCCAGATACCGAGCTGTTGGTTGAGCAAGCACTCGCCACCAAATACTCTCCTGAACAACCAATCAAGGTCTTAGATCTCGGGACAGGAACAGGGGCGATTGCACTGAGTGTTGCAGTCGAGCGACCTAAATGGCAAGTTCTTGGGGTAGATCGCGTGGTCGATGCGGTCCAATTGGCGAAGCGCAATGCAGTACTCAATAACATTTCGAATGCCGAGTTTAAAACAGGGCATTGGTTTGAGAATATCGAGTCAACGTTCGAGTTAATTGTTTCGAATCCACCGTATATCAGTGCCAACGACCCACACCTACAGCAGGGCGATGTCGTATTCGAACCGAGCTCGGCATTGGTGAGTGCTCAAGATGGACTCGAAGATATTATGACCATCGTTTCTCAAGCCCCCAGGTTTTTGAAGCGTGGCGGCATGTTAATGTTGGAGCACGGCTACGATCAGGGTGAGAGAGTGCGTCAGATTTTTCTCGACCATCGCTTTCAGTCAGTCGAGACAATCAAAGATTACGGTGGGTGTGACCGTGTAACGTTGGGAACCTTTACTGAGGCAAAATCGTGAATACATTACTTAAAGATGCACTCACTTTCTTCATTAGTCACTATCGGGTGCTCGCGCTGATGTTTATTCCGGTCGTTGGGCTGGAGTTCGCCACAATTACGATGGCTGGTCTTGGCGAGATTGAAGAGTCAGTCGATTTAACGAGCTTGCAGCCCACAACCCTGGCACTGTTGCTCTCGACGTTCGTGGTTCTTGAACCCTTAGTGTCGGGCTTGACTTGTCGCTTCGTGTATCGCGCTCGGCTGCAAAGCACTGGGCTCGTATCAACAGTGTACAAAGATGTGTTTTCAATCGCCCCCGTCCTGATTTTGCTGCAACTGTCAATTTTGTTGGGTGTTGTCGTGGGCGTTCAGCTGTTCATTATTCCAGGGTTGATTGTTTGGTATTTGTGTTCATTAGCCATTCCAGTGCTTTGTCGAGATCGCGTCGGAGTTTTTGATGCGCTGCGTCTGAGTTGGCGTTATACCAAAGAGGGGTTCAATCAATATTTTCCTAGCTTGGTGCTGTTGATTGTCGCTATTGTGATCCCATTGAATCTATTATCGTTGATTAATTGGCCTTCTTGGGTTGTGCCACTTTGGATGTTGGCGACCACCGTTGTGATGTCGTTGATTGACGTATACAAATGTCGAGTTATCGACCACATGAACGAGGTGGACACACATGCTCCACGCGATTAAATCGTACTATCAAATACTCGAGCAGCACTTGTCTCGATTGGACTACCTCCCGTCGTTGGCGCTCAGGTGCTTTTTGGCACCGGTGTTCATCATGGCAGGGTGGAAAAAGCTCAGTGCTATTGACGCAACAGCAACGTGGTTTGGGAATGCTGATTGGGGTTTGGGTCTGCCATTTCCCGAGTTTCTCGCGTGGCTAGTCGCGTTTATTGAGTTTTTTGGTGGCCTTGCTCTACTGTTGGGGTTGGGCGTGCGAGTGGTCGCCTTGTTATTATTCGTCACAATGGTCGTAGCAGGTTATACTGCACATTGGGCAAACGGCTGGCAAATGATTGCCGACCCTAGTTGGTTCGGCGTTACAGATCGAGTTGTTGAGTCCGCAGAAAAACTCTCGCGTGCTAAATCGATATTGCGTGAACATGGAAACTATCGTTGGCTAACGTCCAGCGGATCGTTGGTCATTCTAAACAACGGCATTGAGACCGCTGTATCTTATGCCGTCATGTGTCTCGCGTTAATTAAAACGGGAGCGGGACGTTTTGTCAGCCTGGATTATTGGCTTTGTCGATCGCCAAACTAACGAATCGACTCTTAAAGGAATTTAACTTGTTAAAGAAATTATTTGGCTCAAAAAGTAATAACGAAAAGAGCTCACCTAAAAACGAAGCATCGAAGGCGGCTCTGAAAAGCACGTCGACAGGTGAAAACCGATCAGCGCGATCGTCGAGTCGCTCTGGCGCACAAAAAAAACCGCGCTCGAAGCCGAGCGTGAAAGCATGGTCACCGAGTGACTTTGTTGTCCCTGTTGTTGAGGGGAAAACGCGCTTCCATGATTTAGGTTTATCGGATGAGCTGCTCCATGGTATTGCTGATCTGGGGTTTGAGTACTGTTCGCCAATTCAAGCTCAATCATTGCCATTCTCGCTTCAGGGGCACGACGTTGTCGGTAAAGCCCAAACAGGTACGGGTAAAACAGCGGCATTTTTGATCACGGTGATTACTGATTTATTGCGCAATCCAATCAAGGAGGAGCGTTACGCGGGTGAAGCGCGAGCACTTATCATTGCACCAACGCGTGAATTAGTTATGCAAATTGCAGACGATGCGCGTGCTTTAACCAAGTACACCGGTTTAGGCGTACATACGTTGGTGGGCGGCTTGGACTACGATAAGCAGCTTAAGAAACTCGAGAACGAGTACGTTGATATCTTAGTCGCCACGCCAGGGCGTCTGCTCGACTTCGTGTCAAATCGCCATATATATCTCGATGAGTGCGAAACGCTTGTCATTGATGAAGCCGATCGTATGCTCGATATGGGTTTTATTCCGCAGGTGCGCAGAATCATTCATGCGACGCCGAAAAAAGACAGCCGTCAAACGCTGCTTTTTTCCGCTACCTTCACTTTTGATGTTTTGAACCTCGCAGAGCAATGGACGACGAACCCACATCGAGTTGAAATCGAGCCTGAGAGCGTCGCGACAGATTCGGTTGAACAGCATGTGTACATGTGTAGTACCGAAGAGAAATTTGATGTGCTATATAATCTCGTTAAACAGCCTGAGGTCAATACGGTGATCATTTTTGCTAACCGCAAAGATACGACCCACCGACTTTACGATCGGTTAAAAGCGCATGGATTTGATGTGGGCGTATTATCGGGCGATGTTGCACAAGCGAAGCGTGTTAAAACGCTTGAAAAGTTGAAGGCTGGTCATCTGAAAATATTGGTAGCGACTGATGTGGCCGGTCGTGGTATTCACGTTGATGGAATTACACATGTCGTGAACTACACACTACCCGAAGAAGCCGAAGATTACGTTCACCGTATCGGACGTACGGGGCGCGCTGGCACGACGGGCGTCTCTGTTAGTTTCGCCTGTGAGGACGATGCGTTTCTGCTACCGAATATCGAACAGCTGCTGGGCACAAAGCTCAAGTGCGAGCAACCTCCTGAATTACTTCTGGAGAAGGCTCCTTATGTTAAAGTCGAAAGTAAGAGCGCTGCGCGACCACGGCGCAATATGGGGCGTCGTCGCTAACTTGGATTAGTGCGGGTGAGTACTAAAGTACTCTCTCGCAACGATTGATGCTTCGGTTCGGTTATGGACTCTGAGTTTTCGATATATCGCGGTTAGGTGGGTTCGAACTGTGGCCTCGCTAATACTCATCTCGTAAGCGATCTCTTTGTTAATCATTCCTAAAGCCAGCAATTGAACGACGCGTTCTTGTGTCTCAGTAAGCTCGGCTGGTGGTTCCCGCGTTGCTTGTCCTGACATAATATTTCTTAATAATGTCTCGAACACCATCGGCTTCACGAGTGGAGACACATCCGTGCTCCAAGAAATTTTTTGTATTTTTCGCTGTGATAGCACGATGAGTGGCTTGCGTTGTCGTTGATGTACACGACTGAGCTGTTCAACAAGTTCTCTTCGAATCGCGACGTTGTCTGCGATGACAAGCGCCGCGTCGAGGAAGTGTTTAAGTTTGAGATTGCTCGTTGCGACTATCTCGATTTGAACATCTCGAAATACAGCGTTAACAGATGTAGAAACGCCTTGAGCAAGAAGCGCGGATCGACAGCAAATTACAACGAGTTGCAGTGCCATCAGTTGGCTCCTTTCGAGAGTAGGGTTACATCGTTTAAACGATGTAACCCTATAGAGAAATTAACGTAGTTGGAAGGTAATCGGAACTTGAGTTCTAAAGGTCGCACCCTCTAAGTCATCTGGGACTCGTGGGTAAGGTGACGCCCGTTCAGCAGCTCTAACCGCCTCTCGATCAAGCGATGAATGGCCAGATGAGTCAATGACTTCCGCTGAGAGGACGTTGCCTGCACGGTCTACTTCGACTTCCAGAACAACTCGTCCCTGATCACCGCGGCGCTCTGCGCGAGATGGATAGCGAACGCTTCGGTTCGTCCATTGGAGCATTTGACTCGAGTAGATCGCGCGTAAGAATTCTTTTTGAGCTTCAATCGCTGCGACTTCAGCACTTTCGTCCTCTTCCTCTTCTTCGTCGAAGTTGAGACTTGCTAGCGCCGGCTCGGGCTCGGGCTCAGGCTCTGGTTGACGTCTCGTTTCGACGGGCGGTGGCGTTTGTACCACAGGTGTTGCAGCGACAACGACTTCAGCAACAGGCTCTGCGACTTCCTCAGCGACCGCTTCAGCCGCAACTAACCAGCTTTCGATGTCAGCGATACGATCTGCAGTCGGCTCAAGAGACGACTGAGCAATGAGATCTGAGGCATTACTCGGTAGGGTGAGAATCGCTTCACGAAAGTCTTGGTCTACGCGCGGACCGACCCAGTTGGAGATGAGTAACGGCCAGAGGTCTGCATCGAACGTTTGTAGTTCGACGCCGTTTAAACTGACGCGTGTGTATTCATTGGGCAAGTAGTCGATGGTAAAGCGATCGTTCTCGCGCATCCGGCTTTTTAACACCGTAGCAAGCTCAAGTAGTGCGTCTTGATGGCTATTCATGTTGCTCATGCCCGCGTTGATTGCGATGCCGGATAGCCAATACTGACGGAATTGACGGCCCGACCAACTTCTCTTGAGTAGCACAAGCTCCATTTGAGCGGGGGTTTCTAATCCCATCACCGAACTTGGTGTTGAGACGGGGTGACTGGTATTAAGCTTAGCAATAAATACGGGGCGACGAAGTTCTTGATGGGTAGCAATACCATTAAGAACGAGGTTGTTTTCCTCTACGAAATCCGCAGAGACACACGCCGTTAACATCCCTGACGCAATCGCTAGGGCTCTTAAGTACTTCAACATAGTGAGCTCTCTCTTTACAAGCGTTTTGTTTTAGTTGTTTTAGTTGTTTTAAGTGATTTTTTTAATCATACCTTGCTGATTACTTTTAGTACATACCTCGTTTAAGTGGATCTACCTCGCAAATTTCGTCCAAATTATGTGCGCTTATGCACGAATTAATTAGGCGCGCGCACGATAAGTTTCAGAGCCCGCTATAATCCTGATCGGATGATTTTTTAGGTGTTCATAAAATGCGAGTAATATCAGGGCGCGATTTACATACGGATGAGTATCGACGTAGGCTCGAGGCGATTTCTTTTCTGCGGACGCTTGGCGATCTCTTCGAAGATGAAGTAAAAACTGTTTTCAATTTCTGTCATCTCTGGCGATATGAGCCAAAGGAACAAGTGATGAAAGTCGGTGATTCGTCGGGTTCTGTGTTTTTGGTGATCAGCGGAAGGATGCAGATTTTTGGTGCCCACGGAGAGTTACTTGGTCAATTGGGCCCCGGAGAGTGGCTAGGTGATCTCTCACTCTTTAATTTAAATAGCCGAACCGCTGACGTCACAGCTCAAGAAACAGGCGCTTCGCTTTTGATGTTTCCAAAGAATATCTTGTCGCCTGACGATTGTAGTCTGACTGATCGGTGCAAAATCCACTTTTATCGCCATATTTCTCAGGGGATACGATGGAAGCTTGAACAAGCGGTGATGCGTTTACCTGAAGACGGCCTAAAGAGTTCGATCACCGCGCTATCGAAGACGATTGTGACAACAAACGATACTCAAGAATGGAAACAACACATTAACGCGTTGAGCGCACCTCTGACTCAATGGAATAGTTACGTGGCTTCAATACACGGTGCGGCTAATTCTATGCAAACGGGCGCAAACTTAATATAAAGCGTGTCGTACCTGATTGTGACGAAGCTTCGATGTCACCTCCGAAGCTTTTAATGATCATTCTCGCGATGTAAAGACCAAATCCGAGGTGCGGAGCTCCCAGTAAGTTCGCGCTTCGATAGGATACAAGGCTCTCAAAAATCTGCTGCGGTGGTTCAGGGAGTGCAGGCCCACGATTTTCTATGATGACTCGCAAGCGCCCCTTCCTCGATTCAATTTTTACGATCACGGGTGTGTTTTTCTCACAGAAATCACCGGCATTATCGAGAATTTTGATCATTGCTTGAGCGTACAGATCTGCATTTCCGCAGGCGGCTTCGCTGCAATATGACTCGAACGTGATCTCAGGTTGTGGTCGAGCTAACTGCCAGCCTTCGATAATTGATTGTGTCGTACTGGTTAGCTCGAAGTGATCGTTTTCATTCACCGCAATACTTTGCTCTAGCGAGCGGGCTTCGGTCATAGCGGTAAAGATTGCCCTAAGTTGGTGTATGCCGGATCGAGCGCGTTCGATGTGTCGCTCACTCGCTTCCTCCGATGCAGATAACTCCATCAGATCGATGCTGCTCGATACAACCGATATCGGAGTTTTTAGTTCGTGGGTGAGTCGAACCGCGAGTTGCTCTAAATAATCGTGCTGTGCGGCAACCATCGAGTTCAGTTGCTCGAATTGGGTCTTCAGCGTCGTGATTTCATCGCCAGAGGTGCTTGGCGTTAAAGAAATTCCGTATTTTTTAGCTTGTGACGCTGTCTCTCGCGCGAGTTTACGAATTCGGATACTGATCGTGACCGCCCAAAAAAGTAACCCCATCGCCATGAGAATTGCAATCGGTGCCGTGGTGCCAAAGTAGCTGCTAAAGCTGGTCGACACCAATAAACTAGGACGATCCCGCAAATCAATGGCGGTTAGCGTCATGAGGCCATGCTCTGTTATGACGGGCTTCGAAATGACGAGGGCCCGATTGAGGCCGATCATTTGCCAAGATGGATCAGATTCTGTCGTAGCGCGAGTGCTCGAAATCAAATCGGATAGGCGCTCGTGAGTGAGCCGTGAACGAGGCAATACCAATGCCTCGATCAGTCGACTGAGTGCCGATTTAGCTTCGGGAACAGATTCCGCTATCGGCGCTCGAAGCCAGTTCGTTGCCATCACATTGCCATGCTGGTCGACTAAAAAAAAACCGACGTCTTGGTCAATTTCGTTCTTAAATGCGGTCTGCAGAATGGGGGGGTGAGACTCTGATGATCGAAATGAATTCCCGCTCGGCAGAACGACGGTCGCGGAGGGACGTATCGTGCCGACATTGATGAAGTCGATACGTGTCGACTCATTGAGGAGTGATATCGGTAATCGAATATTGATAAGTGCGCCATCGGAGGTATCTCGAACCGACCCTGATACGAACGTAAGGGCACTGCCGTTCAGTCTTACCGCTTGAAGTGCAATGTCACTGGAGCGGTAAATGAGGATCGTTTGACTATCCCCTAAAATTTTTATGTGGTCATGGTAAAGTGCTTGAGATGGAGGACTACTGTTAAGGTCGAATGTAGTGGGAAGCTCAATCTCTAATAGTGCAGAGCCTCGTTCGCGAAATATGTTAACCAAGCCGAGCTGTTCCTCGATATCAAAGCTAAATCTTGGCGCAATGGATCTCGCCCAAGTAGGCTCGCTTTCGGCAATATCTGGAAGAATTAAAGCATCATCTCGCCTGAGGGCGACTTGCTCACTGACCAACTGAAGTTGCGCTTCTAGCCCTCGGATTTGTCCGCTAGAAGCCTCGTTCGCAACTCGCTGCAGAACCAAAAGCACGGATAATGGCGTAAGTAGCACCAAAACAACGGCGATACTAATTTGTCTCGCAAGGGAAAATTTCATTGGCTATTTATGTGTGTCCGTCGCTGGTGTCTTGTGACACCTAAAGATTGACTCAGTAAGTTCGGAAACTTGTGGTTAGATCAACTACAACTATAACCTGACGCGCGAGCTGTCGCCACAACCGCTTATCAACGAGAAATACATAATGAATAAATTGGTTCTATCGATCATTTTTAGTGTGCTATTAGTTATTTGGTTAGCATCGGGCGCGGATGTCGAACGTCAGATTGGTACTCAGTTGGTCGCTCCGAGCACGGTTTTTCAAGTGGATAGTTTCGCCTCTGAGGCGCAACTTCACCAGAGATCGGTCACGATACGAGGACGTATTGATGCCGATAAGTCGGTGGTGCTCAGAAGTAAAATCGCCGGTCAGGTGGTAGCAACGTATTTTCGAGAAGGTGAATCAGTCGCTGAGGGCGATGTCATCTGTGAACTCGAATTAGGTGACCGAGAGATCGCCGCAGAAAGAGCAGCGAGCGCGGTGCGACTAGCAGAAATTGAGTATCGAGGTTCGCTGCAACTTCGCAGTGGTGGGTTGCAAAGTGAGTTGGCAATGGCGAACGCTGAAGATCGACTCGCGGCGGCTCGACTGGCCAAACAGCAGGCAGACCTCGCCTTGGAGTATACGAAAATTCGCGCACCTTTTGATGGCATCGTTGAATCACTGCATGCCGAGAAGGGGGCTTATTTGAGACCCGCGGACGTGTGCGCTCAAATATTAGATGTCACCCCCTTCATATTTTCTGGGCTAGTTTCCGAAGACGTCGTCCGTTTCTTGGCACCCGGGGATCAAGGGCGGGTGTTAGTGGAGGGCCTAGAGGCCCAAACGGCACAATTAAGATTCGTCGCTCATCAAGCGGATCAAGTGACCCGCAACTATCAGGTCGAGGCGATCATCCAGAATGAGCAAACGACGTCTGTCCGAGCCGGTCTAACTGCGGCACTTACTATTCCCTTAAACGAACTGTTAGCTCATCGAATTCCCGCGTCGATTATTAGTCTCGATGCAAATGGGCAGCTTCGTGTGAAAGCCATCAATGACCAAAGCGAAGTGGTTTACTACTTCGTCGATCTTATCGACGAAACGCGAGAAGGACTTTGGGTGACCGGTCTTCCGGATCGAGTACGTCTCATTACTACGGGCTCTGAGTTTGTTGCCGAGGGTGATGTGGTCGATTATCGGATCGGGGAGAGCAATTAAGGTGAGAGCATTTTTAAACCTGTGTTTCGCGCGCTCGCGAACGGTTCTCTCAATCATGGCGTTGTTGTTAATCGCTGGCTTATACACGCGGTCTGATATCGCCATTGAGGCAAGTCCCGATATCCAAGTGCCGATGCTGCAAGTGCTGGTTATCAATCCCGGTATCTCTCCCGATGATGCTGAGCGATTGTTGGTAAAACCTATCGAGCTCGAACTCAGGACCATTGAGGGTGTAGATGAGCTTAATGCTGCCGCCAAAGAGAGTCTCGCGAGCTTCATGGTTAAGTTTGATGCGACCGTAGATATCGATAAGGCGTTGTCAGATGTTCGTGCAGCTATCGATCGTGCTCGAGAGAAACTTCCGAGGACAATTGAAGAGCCAGTGATCAATGAAATCTCTGCGGATCGAATGCCTACGGTGGTGATTGGATTGGCGAGCGAGGCGCTGGATGAACGTGAACTATTCCTCATAGCGCAAGATCTTCGTTTAGAGCTCGAAATGATTTCGGATGTACTGTCGGCGAGGTTAGTGGGTGCGCGTGAAGAAATGGTTGAGGTGGCCATCGATCGCGAGAAGCTCGAGAACTTCAACATCACGCCTCGAGAGCTAATCAACGCCATTAACATCAACAACCAATTGATTCCTGCAGGTGAGCTCGATCGAGGCGATGGCCGCTTTGGCATGAAGGTGCCTGGGTTAATCGAAACTTATCAAGATGTGATTAACTTGCCGATTAAGTCGACGCCTCAAGGTGTCGTTGTACTCTCTGATATCGCCGAGATTACACGCCGTTTTAAAGATCGCGACGGATTTTCGAGCATTAATGGCGTACCTGCTATTTCGATCGAAGTAAAGAAACGTGGTGGAAGTAACCAGCTCGAAGTGGCTGCCGAGGTGAACGAGATTGTACAGTCTTATCGAGCTCGCTATCCAGCGTCACTCACCATGCTGCCAATTCTTGACGCAACACCCCGTACAGAACAAATGGTTAACGAGCTACAGGGAAACATCGTCACCGCGATCGCGCTGGTGATGATTATTGTCGTCGCTGCGTTAGGGTTTCGTTCCGGGCTGCTGGTTGGTGCAGGCATCCCAGTATCACTCTTAATGGGGGTGATTTGGATCTATCTATTGGGATACTCCTTCAACTTTATGGTGATGTTCGGCATGTTGCTTGCGCTCGGCATGTTGATTGATGGATCGATCGTTATTACTGAATACGCTGATCGCCGTATGGCCGAAGGTGTGAGTAGCAAGACCGCTTATATCGATGCGGCTCAACGCATGTTTATGCCGGTTTTGGCGTCCACAGCGACCACGCTCGCAGCGTTTCTGCCGATGATGTTGTGGCCCGGCACCGTGGGCGATTTTATGGCGTACTTGCCAACCACGGTGTTTGCAGTGCTCACCAGCTCGTTGCTTTACGCGTTGGTGTTTGCACCGGTCATTGGCGCGAAGTTCGGGCGCTCGTCGTTCTCCCCCGAAGATGTAAAGCACTTCCATCAGCTAGAAAATGACGATCCTACGAAGTTGTCTGGCGTTACTGGGTTTTATGCTCGGATTCTACGCGGGGTCACAAAAGTTCCGTTATTGGTGGCAACCTTAAGTGTGGTCGTGATCTTTGCCGTGTTTGCGGCCTATGGGAAATACAACAAAGGTGTCGAATTTTTTACCGATGCTGAAACGGTTTATGGGATGGCCTCGGTGCGCGCGAGAGGCAATCTGAGCGCCTACGAAGTCAGAGATATTGTAGCCGAAGTGGAATCGGCGATTCTCAATACGGAAGGCGTTTCGATCGTCTATACATCGACCTTCCAACCCGGAAAAGGGGCGGGGCGTAATGAGTCGCCCGATAAAGTCGCCACATTAATTATTGAACTGACCGACCATAATGAGCGCGAACTCAATTCGGCTGATACGTTCGAACAAATTCGATTCAATACCCGTAATATCCCTGGGGTATTCATCGAGGCGGACATTGTTGAACAGGGCCCTCCTGTCGGAAAGCCGATCAAGATTGAACTGAGCGCCGATAGTCGTGAGCTGCTGATTGAACAAACCGCACGATTACGTGAGCTACTTGAGACGAATGTTGAGGGTTTGCGCGATATCGACGACTCTCGTCCGCTACCGACCATTGAGTGGCAGGTCGACGTGGATCGGCAGATCGCGGCTCAATTGGGAGCGAACGTCACGGATGTAGGAACGGTGGTGCAATTGCTGACCACGGGTGTCGAAATTGGCGAGTATCGCCCATCGGACGCAGAGCGTGAGGTTGAAATTCGTGCCCGATTTACAGAAGCTGAGCGTCAGTTAAATCAGCTTGAGCATCTTAGAATTTATACACCAAACGGGACTGTACCCCTGTCGAGCGCTGCGACTATCGTACCCCGCCCGGGTACGGGTACGATTGAACGATTTAATGGCCGTCAAGTCATGTTCGTTAATGCCGATGTTCAAGCAGGCACGGTCGCAGATAACAAAACACAGGAAATCATGGCATTGGTTGAACGAACTGACTGGCCGTCCGATTTAACCATCACCTTCCGTGGTGCGAACGAAGAACAAAACGAAGCAAAAGAATTTTTGCAGGTCGCAATGGGCTTGGCGATGTTTCTAATGGCTATTCTGCTCATCACGCAGTTCAATAGCTTCTATCAAGCCGGACTGATTATGACGGCTGTTGTGATGTCGACCGCGGGGGTCTTGGCTGGTCTGCTGATCACGGGTGGAGTGTTCTCGACCATTCTAACGGGCGTTGGGGTAGTCGCGCTTGCGGGTATTGTGGTCAACAACAACATCGTGTTGATTGATACCTTTAATGTGCTTCGTCGTACCAACCCCGAACTTACCATTCAAGAGTGTATTGTGCGAACAGGAGCTCAGCGTTTACGTCCCGTATTCTTGACGACGGCGACGACGATACTAGGGTTGTTACCGATTGCCACCAACTGGTCGATTGATGTTGTCAATCGCACGCTCGAGCACGGAGGAATGGTGGCGTCGTATTGGGTGCCTCTCGCATCGGCGATTGTTTGGGGTCTCGCGTTTGCGACTATCCTAACGTTGATTGTAACGCCATCAATGTTGCTTTTGCCTCACTCGATCAAAGTAACGTCGCGTCGAATGTTTGCTCGTATTAAGAGTCTAAGGGCAGGTGAGTCGTGACTTTCAACTCTTCCATGACGAAGGATGCGCTGACATCGTAAAGGTCGGCGCGAATGAGTCGCTGGTACAGGTGGTCGTAATCTTGCATATCGCGCACGACCGCCTTAATTAAATAATCCAGATCGCCGCTCATGCGATGAACCTCGAGTATGTTTTCAAGGCCGTCCGTGATCTCTTTAAATCGCGTTGCCCACTCGGTGTTGTGTTGATTCGTTCTTATCGAGATGTATACCGTGAGCTTGAGTCCTAACGCACGTGCGTTTAATAAAACCGTTCGTTCTTTTATGACACCCAATTCTTCCAGTTTTTGAATTCTTCTCCAACATGCACTTTTCGATAGTCCGCAGATGTCGGCGATCTCGCTAACAGACTGTTCACCGTTTGACTGCAGTTGCTGAAGAATTTTCTTGTCAATTGAATCCATTATTTCGACCCGTTGTTTCAAATTAGTTTAATAAATTAGCACATTATTCCATTTTGTTGATGTTTCTTGCCAAATATTGCGACCACGTTTCGCCGAGTCTTCGCTAAAATGTGTGCAGAATTCGGAGATTTGCAATGAATGAACTACTTACAAAAATAAATAGCGCTGTGATTGGTGAGCGCACACAGCTCAAGACGCCATTTGGACTCAAGCCTCTGGTTTATGCGGATTACACAGCGAGTGGTCGTGCACTTGATTTTGTCGAGCAGTACATTAATAACCGTGTACTGCCATTTTATGCCAATACGCATTCTGAATCGTCCTTCACGGGGCGTCAGTCGACTCTTCTAAGAGAGTCCGCTCGAAAGGCCATTAAAAAGTCAGTCGGGGCTGATGAAGACCACGCAGTGGTGTTCTGTGGTTCGGGAGCGACCACCGGTATTAATAAATTGATTCGTTTGCTCGGTTTAGATCAACCGTGCGTTGCTGCACAACAGCCGGTGGTGTTTATTGGCCCCTATGAGCATCATTCCAATGAGTTGCCTTGGCGTGAGAGTTGCGCAGAGGTTGTTACGATTCCGCTCGACGCATGTGGTCACATAGATGTCGCAGTGTTGGAAGAAAAGCTAGAACAATATAAAGACCGAGCGCTGAAAATAGCGTCGTTCTCAGCTGCCTCAAACGTCACCGGTATCATTTCTCCTGTCGCGAGTATAACAGCGCTTGTTCATCGCTATGGGTTCTTGTCTTTCTGGGACTATGCCGCGGGTGGACCCTATCTGCCGATTAACGTTTCGGGTTCAGGTCAGGATGACTCTATAGATGCGGCTTTTATTTCACCTCATAAATTCATTGGCGGCCCAGGTACGCCTGGCGTACTCGTCGTTAGAAAGTCGATGATTACGGCGACATCTCCTGCGATGCCTGGTGGCGGAACGGTGAGCTTTGTTGCACCTAATCGTCATCGTTATATCGAGTGCCTCGAGAGACGAGAGGAAGGTGGTACCCCCGCCATTGTCGAGTCTATTCGTGCCGGTGTTGTTTTTGATCTCAAAGACCGAGTCGGAACCGACACCATTCACGCGCGAGAGACTTCGCATCTAAATCGTGCTTTCAACCAATGGGGTCGCAACGAGAAGATCGATATTTTAGGTGGTACCGAAGCTCAACGCTTATCGATTGTCTCGCTGCGTATCACGCACGACGGTAAAGACCTCCATTACGGATTCGTGGTTGCCGCACTCAATGATGTATTCGGAATTCAGGCGCGGGGTGGATGTTCTTGCGCTGGGCCTTACGGTCATTCTTTGCTCGGTATTAGCGAGTCAGATTCAGAAGCGATTGAAGCGGCTAACCTAGCAGGAGATATGGTTTTGAGACCGGGTTGGGTTCGACTTAACTTCAACTATTTCCTAGACACCGAGACTGTCGATTACTTGATTAATGCAATTGATTGGATTGCGACGCATGGTGTTAAGTTACTGCCGTACTATCAGTTCGACATTAATTCGGGAACATGGAACTTCTTAGGCCAGCGCGTTGATATGCCCGTCAAATTGACGGATTACCTTGCGAGTGATTTGGCGACTGAAAAAGTCGAGCTCGATTTTCAAGGGTGTGTTGATGCGGTCAGTAAACGCCTCTCTGACGTCGCTTTAATGGCGAAAGATGTTGAACTTAAAGCCGAGTCGAGTGTATTGCGTTGGTTCGTTCAGCCGAGCGAAGTGATTTAGTGGCTTAATCAAGGCTAATATCTGGGTCTAAAACAATAATTATTGGGTCTAAGTAATGGCCACCAGATGACTTGCAACGCAGGTGTAAATCCCTTAGTTTTTATACGTGGTACCACGAAGTATTCAACAATAAACGGTATCGCCATTAACAATTAGGGGGTTCTATGTTTACTACTCGCAGTAAGTTACTCGCCGTTTCGATCGCATCGGTCACCGCGATGTATTCAATGCCGTCACTGGCACAGGAAGACTCAATTGAAGAAGTCGTTTCAATTGGTACTCGTGCTGACGGTCGCTCAGTCACCCAGTCCGTTGCGCCAATTGATGTTATTGGAGTTGAGGAGCTAACGTCTCGTGGCGATAGCGATATGTCGAATATCCTTCGTCAAGCAATACCGAGTTATAACGTCAACGACCAGCCGATTTCTGATGCGGCTACGGTTGTTCGTCCGGCGAACCTTCGTGGTCTCGCACCTGACCAAACACTCGTGATGGTGAATGGTAAGCGCCGTCATCGTGCAGCCGTTATCGCGTTCCTGGGAGGCGGTTTGTCAGACGGTGCACAAGGTGCTGATATCTCTGTAATTCCTGCTAGCGCACTCAAGCAAGTGGAAGTGCTTCGCGATGGCGCGGCAGCGCAATATGGCTCTGATGCTATTGCTGGTGTAATTAACTTCGTGCTTCGTGACGACGCCGAGGGTGGATCTGCCGAAGTTAAGCTCGGATCAACTTATGAGGGCGACGGCAATTTCTACACCGTAGCGGTTAACAATGGCTTTGCCTTGGGCTCTCAAGGCTTTGCCAACCTTACATTCGAGTATGGGGCCAAAGATCCCACGTCTCGCTCCGTTCAGCGATCTGATGCGGCTGGCTTAATTGCCGGTGGTAACACAGATGTCGCGAATCCTGCGCAGGTTTGGGGTCAGCCTGAAACACGCGGAGACCTAAAAGTATTCCTGAACACTGGGATCGATATTGGTGATGGTGACGAAGTTTACGCATTTGGTAACTACGCACGTCGTACCGTCGAAGGTGGCTTCTTTTTCCGTAATCCTACCAACCGTGGTGGTATTTACTCAAATGATGGTGGTGCGACCGACCTTATTGGTGATATCAGCGGTAACTACGATGCATCGAACCCAGGCGCGAGCGTTTGTGCGGGCCTAACACACCAACAAGCGCAAAGCGTCGCGGACTGTTTCTCGTTTACTGAGATGTTCCCAGGCGGTTTTACACCGAGCTTTGGCGCGGATGTGGTCGACTTAGCTGGTGTAATGGGTTTCCGAGGTGAGGTATTTGACGGAATTAACTACGACGTGAGCTATGGCGCTGGCTACAACGAGGCGGCATTCTTTATTTCGAATACGGTTAACCCATCATTAGGTCCTAACACGCCAACCTCATTCCAGCCAGGTACTTACATCCAACTAGAAAACAACTTTAACGTCGATCTCAGCAAGGCGATCGGCGCGTTCAACGTAGCGGGTGGTTTCGAGTGGCGTGAGGAAAGCTTCGAGGCAAAAATCGGTGACATTCCTTCTTGGGAGAACGGACCATTAACGGAACAGGGCTTTGGTATTGGCTCAAATGGTTTCCAAGGCTTTGGTCCGCAAGTTGCTGGCGAATGGAGTCGTGAGAATGTCGCGTTATATACCGATGTCGAATGGACTCCGACCGATGCGCTCCTGTTAGGTGCGGCACTGCGTTGGGAGGATTACGATAGCTTCGGGTCAACAACGAACTGGAAACTTTCAGCTCGCTATGACTTTACTGAAAACTTCGCGCTTCGTGCGACGGCATCAACGGGTTTCCGTGCACCAACGCCAGGACAGGCGAACGTGGTTAATACCACCACAGCATCTGTATCCGATGGCATGGGCGGCCAAATGTTGGTCGACCAAGGTACGATTGCACCGACGACAGCCATGTTGATCAACTCAGATGCGGAAGTTCTGCAGCCTGAAGAGTCAGAGAACTTAAGCGTTGGTATCGTTGCGAATTTTGGTGATTTGGATATGACGTTAGACGTGTACTCGATTGATGTGACGGGTCGAATTGCATTGACCGACACCGTTCCTGTGTCTGCCGCAGATCGTCAGATCCTGATTGCAAACGGCGTACCAGGAGCAGAGGGTCTTGCTGAATATCGCTTCTTTGCAAACGACTTCGATACCGAGACACGTGGTTTGGACTTTGTAGCGACATATGGTTTGTTTGATACAGCGGAGTTGTCGTTGGTGTATAACTACAACAAAACTGAGGTTGTCGGTGGTTCACTTGGTGCGGGTCGTATCCGCCAGCTAGAAGAGAACTTACCTGAACACCGCGCAAACCTTAGCTATCGTCAAGATCTAAGCGATTCTGTCTATGTGATGGCTCGTGCGAACTACTACAGCTCAATCTGGGAAGCTCACTTAGACGATCCAACGCTGCCGATCGACATCGATTCAGCGATCACGTTTGATGCGGAAATTGGCTACACAATGATGGACAACCTGAGTGTTATAGCGGGCGTTTCTAACCTTACGGACGAAGCGTACGATAACCCATGGGCAGACATTGTAGGTGCACAATATGCGGTGACTTCGCCTTACGGTTTCCAAGGTGGGTCTTACTATGTACGGATGCGCTACGAGTTCTAAGCTTTTGTGACTGCTTTCGGCTTTCGCGTTGTTGGAACTTGGTCTGTATCGGTCACGTACCTAAAGTACGCTCCCTCAACAGTCTGTGGTTCCGCCTAGCGCTAGCTCGAAACCGGTCGACAAAAGAAAGCCATCATGCGCGACACGTGTCGCGCATTTTTTGTGACTGCTTTCGGCTGTCGCGTTGTTGGAACCTAGTCTGTATCGGTCACGTACCTGATGTACGCTCCCGCAACAGCCCGGGGTTCCGCCTTGCGCTAGCTCGAAACCGGCCGACAAAAGAAAGCCATCATGCGCGACACGTGTCGCGCATTTTTTGTGGCGGCTTTCGGCTGTTACGTCTCCGTAAGAACGAAAAAGCCCGCGGTTTTCGCGGGCTTTTTTTGTTCCGTGCTGGATCAGCGCGGACTGTAGTTATCAAAATTTACTCAGCCACTATATCTGTCTTAGTGATTGAATTTGGTCGTCGATTTTCGACTTTGCATCCGTGGCAATGGCGAGCTTTTCTCGTTCTTTGTCGATCACGGCAGCCGGTGCTTTCGCGACGAAGCCTTCATTCGATAATTTACCTGATAAGCGAGTAATTTCATTATCGAGCTTGGCGAGGTCTTTTTCTAAGCGAGCTATTTCGGCATTTACATCAATTAATCCAGCCATGGGTACCAGAATTGACATGTCGCCAACGAGAGCCGTTGCACTCAATGGTGGGTTGTCGTCTGCGATTTGGACCGCTTCAAGTTTTGCCAGCTTGATGAGGAAGTTACTGTATTGCTCGATGCGAGCGACGTCTTGACTCGAGGCGTCTTTCACCAATACAGGGATCGCCTTGCTTGGTGCAATATTCATCTCGCCGCGAATGGTTCGAATACCTTCGATAAAGCTCTTGAGCCACTCAATGTCACTTTCGGCGTCCGTATCAACATTAGCCGAGTTAAACTCCGGATAGGCCGCTAACATGATGGTATCGCCTTCAACGCCTGCTAGAGCTTTTAGTTTTTGCCAAATTTCCTCAGTAATAAATGGCATGAACGGGTGAGCCAGGCGCAACGCCGTTTCTAACGCTTTGACGAGTGTCTGACGCGTACCACGAAGTTGCTCTTCGCTGCTGTTGTCATCCCATAAAACGGGCTTGGAAAGCTCAAGGTACCAATCACAGTATTCATTCCAAATGAATTCGTATAGTGATTGGCTAGCGAGGTCGAATCGGTACTCACTAATGGCTTTGGCAACGGCTTCTTGGGTGTGTTCTAAGCGCGATAAGATCCAACGATCGGCGACGCTCAACTGTACTGAGTTACCTGTTTGGCCGCAGTCGTGGCCTTCAGTGTTCATTAACACGTAGCGAGCAGCGTTCCAAATTTTATTACAGAAGTTTCTGTAACCCTCGATGCGACCCATGTCGAACTTAATATCGCGGCCCGTTGACGCGAGTGACAGGTACGTAAAACGCAATGCGTCCGTGCCGTAGGAAGCGATGCCCTCTGGGAATTCTTTGCGGGTTTTCTTCTCGACCTTCGCTCGCATTTTAGGTTGCATAAGACCGGTAGTTCGCTTGGAGACGAGGGTGTCCAGATCGATACCGTCGATTAGATCGATTGGATCGAGTACGTTGCCTTTCGACTTCGACATCTTCTGGCCCTCGGCATCACGAACAAGACCGTGTACGTAGACCGTTTTGAAGGGAACTTCTTTTTTGAAATGCAGCGTCATCATGATCATACGCGCAACCCAGAAGAATATGATATCGAAGCCGGTGACTAACACGCTCGTCGGGTGATATCGCTCGAGCTCGGCAGTCGATTCAGGCCAGCCCAACGTCGAGAAGGTCCACAGTGCGGACGAAAACCAAGTATCCAAAACGTCATCGTCTTGGTGAAGAGGGGTGTCACCGAGATTGTGCTTGGCTCTAACTTCCTCTTCCGAACGCCCAACAAAAACGTTACCTTGTTCGTCGTACCAAGCTGGGATACGGTGCCCCCACCATAGCTGGCGAGAGATACACCAGTCCTGAATGTCACGCATCCAAGCAAAGTAAGTATTCTCCCAGTTCTTAGGTACGAATTGAATATCACCTGACTCGACGGCCTCTATGGCAGGGCCTGCGAGCGTCTTAGCGTCAACGTACCACTGATCCGTTAGCCATGGTTCGATGACGACCCCTGAGCGATCACCGCGCGGAACTTTCAAGGTGTGATCTTCAATCTTAACCATGAGACCGAGCGCGTCGAGATCAGCGATGACTTTTTTGCGCGCATCTTCGCGTGATAAACCCTGGTAGTCGGCAGGTGTGTTTTCATTGAGGCAGGCATTCTTATCCAGAATATTGATAAGCGGCATATCATGACGTTTGCCCACTTCGTAATCGTTGAAGTCATGCGCTGGCGTGATTTTGACACAGCCGGTACCGAAGTCTTTTTCGACATACTCATCGGCGACAATCGGGATTTCACGATTAGCAATCGGCAATAAGATCATTTTGCCAACGAGATGTTGGTATCGTTCGTCGTCTGGGTGAACAGCGACACAGGTATCGCCTAGCATCGTTTCTGGGCGTGTTGTTGCTACGGTGATCGAGCCTGATCCGTCTGCGAGGGGGTAGCTGAAATGCCACATTGAGCCTTTCTCTTCCTCGGAGATGACTTCGAGGTCTGAGATGGCTGTGTGAAGCTTAGGGTCCCAGTTTACGAGTCGTTTGCCACGGTAGATTAAGCCTTGCTCGAACAATTGTACGAAGACTTCTTGAACGGCCTTACTGAGGCCAGGATCCATGGTGAAACGCTCGCGACTCCAGTCGGGTGACGCACCTAGACGGCGAAGCTGTTTCGTGATGGTTCCACCCGATTGTTCTTTCCAGTCCCAAATTTTGTCGATAAACGCCTCACGACCCAATTCATGGCGAGTGGTGTTCTGTTCGAGTAACTGGCGCTCAACCACCATTTGAGTGGCGATACCTGCGTGATCGGTACCAGGTTGCCACAAGGTGTCGCAGCCTTTCATACGATGGTATCGAATTAACACGTCCATGATAGTGTCTTGGAAACCGTGACCCATGTGCAAGCTACCGGTGACATTCGGTGGCGGAATCATAATGGTGTACGGGGAGCCGGTGCCTGAAGGCTTAAAGTAGCCTGCGCTTTCCCAAGCCTCGTAGAGTCGTTGTTCGATATCGGATGGTTGGTACGTCGTATCCATGTTGCCTCAAATTGTCGCCTTTGCGGCGCTCAGCAAAATCGCCCGATCCGCAAGGTGTCTAAAATAGTTGATATCGCGCGAGTATAACGCAGTTCGTGAAAATTTATAACAGTGAGATCGAGGGTTTTACACGGTTTGCGGTGGTATAACGCGGTTAAGTTGGTGCCATTCAATCGTGTGAGATTGCAGCGGGTAGTTGCGATCCTTATAAAAGCGGAAGAGGGCACGTTTAGCTTGAACACGTTGTTCTACTTTATCGGTGATCTCGACGAGTCGATCAAAGCGACTGAATGCTTTAACGATCTCATTACTGAGATTAAAGATGATGGAGTTACCCGCGAGGGGAATATGTTCGTCAATCCAGCCAATGGTTGCACCGTGAACTACGTCGGCAGTACCGAGCTCTAGGGGCATGAGTGTTGGAGATTGTAACTGATGTATTGCGTGTCTGAATTGCTCGGCATGAGCTTCATCTTCGCAATGGATGTGTGGATGCTGACCACTTCTCCAAGATTTGACGCTAAGATAGGCAGCAAACGCCAGTAGCGACGATTCGTCGCTACTGGGTAGGATGTAAAAACTGACCGCTGTGCTCATTTAGGAGGCTTTGCGAAGCCAGTCTGCGAGTAGTTTTACCGGTCGACCCGTTGCGCCTTTTTTGGCACCACTTACCCAGGCCGAGCCTGCGATGTCAAGGTGAGCCCAAGGAGTGTCGCCGACAAAACGAGATAGGAAGCATGCCGCAGTGACCGAACCTGCTTCTTTGCCACCGATATTGGCCATGTCTGCGAAGTTGGTGTTTAACTGAGGCTGGTACTCATCCCACAATGGCATACGCCATGCACGATCCCCCATTTCTTCTCCGCTGGAGAGAAGATCGTCGGCTAGATCGTCGTCGTTGGAATACAGGCCTGATGCGTGATGACCCAGGGCGATCACACATGCGCCGGTTAACGTAGCGATGTCGACAACTGCGCGAGGGTGGTAGTTTTCGATGGTGTAGGTGAGCGCGTCACACAATACTAAACGACCTTCTGCGTCGGTGTTGAGAATCTCAACAGTTTGACCACTCATGGTCTTCACAATGTCACCTGGCTTGGATGCATTGCCGGCTGGCATGTTTTCAGCCGCGGCGACAACACAGATCAAGTTGATGGGCAGTTCCATGTCGATGACGGCTTCTAGTGTGCCGAATACGCAGGCCGCGCCGCCCATGTCGAATTTCATTTCGTCCATCCCAGCGCCTGGTTTCAGACTAATGCCGCCCGTATCGAACGTGATGCCCTTGCCGACGAGCGCATAAGGGGCATCGTCGGCTTGACCGTTACGGTATTCCATAACGATTAGCTGACCTGGGATCACGGAGCCTTTCGCAACTGAAATGAAGGCACCCATACCGAGCGCTTCCATTTCTTCCATGCCCAGTACCTTGGTGGTTAGCTTATCGTTGACCTCGGCCATTTCCTGAGCACGGGCGGACAGGTAGACCGGCGTCACGACATTGCCTGGCTCGTTAGCGAGCGTTCGCGCTACATTGACACCCGATGCGATGATAGCACCTTCATTGAGAGCCGCATCCATGAGCTCGAGTTCTGACGCTTTCACGCTAAGAACGATGTGCTCTAGTTTGGATGGCGCTTTTGGCTCGCTTTTGTGGTCATCAAAACGATAGCCGTTGTAAATGAACGCGTGGGCGACCATTTCGGCGCGCTCTGCGTCGTATTCGTCGCCAAGAAGCTCATCGATAAACAAGGTTGCTTCAGGCGCATTGGCATTAAGCGCCGCATCGGCCATGGCGCTCAAGGCCTTTTTGAGAGAGGCAGAGTCATCTTTCTCGCCCGCGCCAACGAGTAACACTCGCTTAGCCTCACTTGAAGGGGTTTGGAGTAAAAGGGTTTCACCGTTGCCTGCTTTAAAGTCGCCCGATTTGATGACGGCACTAATTAAGCCGTTGCTCGCGTCATCGAGTAATTTGGCATCGTTTGAAAGTGGTTGTTCAGGGCGAACGCCTACGATGGCAAGTTCGGTGGAATGTTGCTCTGCTGCACAGCTTTTGGCGGTAAATTGCATTGCTACTCTCTCTAAAAATATTGGGTCAACATTTGTGTCAATTAAAGGTATAGTTTACGTCATCTTTAAACGACAACGAACCATTTTTACGTGATTCTATTCCGATTCATCTCGAAAGAGATATTAACATCGTTTTTTGCGGTGGCCTTAACGCTACTACTGATTGTGGTCAGTAATTCGCTCGCCCGCTATCTTTCAAGGGCTGCAGCGGGTTTGTACGACGCCGATGTGCTCATTTGGATTATTCTTTATCGGATTCCCGCAAGTCTTGAGATTATTCTTCCGTTGTCACTGTTTCTCGGTGTAATGCTGGTGGTTGGGCGAATGTATATGGAGTCGGAGGCGACGATTCTTTTTGCCACCGGAACGAGCCAAAAGCAGTTTACTTGGTGGGTGATGGTACCCGCCTTATTGGTCACCGTGTTAGTCGGCTTGGTCAGTTTTGATCTCGGACCGAGAGGCTTGCGTGAAGCGAACGTCATCCTCGCGGAGCAGAGTGCCCGCTCCGAAATTGATCGGCTGGCTCCTGGACGCTTTTTGAATATCAGCGGTCGCGAAAACGTTGTATACAGCGAGGCGGTCGAAGAAGGTGAGCTATCGCGCGTGTTTCTTGCATCGCTCAACCGACACGGAACACCGTTTGTGATGACGGCGCCGGTTGCAAATGAAGTCCGATTGGACGGACGCAGATACGTTGTCTTCAGAGACGGCCAGCGCTACGATTTTTCACCAGGAACATCTGGCGGGCAGATTATCAGTTTCGAGTCCCATGGCATTCTCATACCAGATCGCGAAGTCGAGGAAGAAATCGGTAAACTAAAAACGTGGTCAACACCCGATTTAATTCGCGCCGGCGGGGTTGAGCATGTGGCAACACTTCACTACCGTCTATCCATCGTCTTGATGGTACCGATTATGACCCTGTTAGCGATGAGCTTGGGACGCACTAACCCACGCTCGGGTAAATATGCCAAGTTGGTTCCTGGGATACTGTTGTTCCTCGTGTATCTCGTACTCATCAGTGCCTCGCAATCTGCGATTGAGGATGAAAAGATACCAACTTGGTTGGGTATGTGGTGGATACATCTGTGCTTTTTAGCACTGGGTTGGTGGCTCTTGATTTCACCTGAACGCGAGATGAAGCGCGTTGCGAGGGCTCAAGCATGAGATTGATTCGACAGTATATTTCGAGCAGTGTGCTCAAAGCCTCGGCGGTTGTATTATTGGCCGTCGCCGCGCTCGATTTAGTCACCACCGTTGTTGATCAAGCGGACTCTATGCGCGGCGATTACAACTTTCTAGCCGTGCTCGAATACACCCTGTATCTTGCACCGAAGAAGCTTGTTACGGCGGTGCCCTTTGCGGTATTGATCGGCGTGTTGTTCGGTTTAGGGCAGTTAGCGTCGACGAGTGAACTAACCGTGATGCGTGCGTCGGGTATATCCGTTCGACGTTTAGGGTGGTATGCCATGCGCGGCGCTCTTGCTGTGATTATCACGGGAATGCTCATCGCTGAATACATTGCATCCCCGCTTGAGCTCATTGCAGAAGCGAATCGCGATCTCAAGCGTATGCCGGCCGAACGCGTTGCTTTGGAAGCCAGTGATAATGGTTTCTGGGGGAAAGAGGGAAGTGAGTTCTTTCGTGTGGGTACCGTATTACCTTCGGGTAAGCTTTACGGCATCGTCCGATTCGAGTTTGAGGACGATCGGCTTCAGCGAATTAGCTACTCTGAAGAAGCGATTTATATTCGCGATGAGTGGTTACTCCAACAGACTCACGTCACTCACATTGGTGAAACAGAAACGACCACCGAGGTCGTCGATGAAATGAAATGGCGATCAGAAATGTCACCACGCGTCATGCAGATTGTCGCGGCCGATGAAGATAACTTGAGTATTCGAGATCTTTATTACTATGCAAACTACCTTGAAGATCAATCATTAGATGCGAGCGCATACAAACTGGCATTCTGGCAGAAAGTCTTGCAGCCCATCGCCAGCATTAGCCTAGTGTTTATCGCCATCTCGTTTGTGTTTGGTCCGCTTCGCCAGGTCACGATGGGGTTCCGCATTTTTACCGGCATTGTTGCTGGAATTGCATTCTCGACGCTTCAGTACATTCTTGGTCCGGTAAGCTTGGTGTTTGGTCTGCCAGCCATATTAGCGGTTTCCATACCGATTATGATTTGTCTTGTGATCGGCCTGTATTTATTGAGGCGGGCGAAATAGAGCGAGGGTCAAAAAACGCCGCCGCTCTTTTTGCCAATCCGCTGGTCTTTCGGAACTTGCACAACTCGACTGTGACTGAGTGAGTCATTGATCGCTAAGCCGCTCGTCCACGGAAGAGGAATCATACTTGCAAGCGCAACAGCTGCTGCGATGCTCCAGTGAATTTCTAGCGATAAAGCATTGAGAAGCAGATACACAGCGATCGCCGATAGGCTTGTCGTACATCGTAAAACAACTTGTCGCCAGTTGATGAAGTCGCCTGAAGGCGCCTGAACTCGAATTTTCCAAGCTTGCATGCCCAGAGTTTGGCCATTTCGGCGCCAGAACCAACCGAAAAATGCCACCATCAAAACGATCCAAAGGAGAAAAACGATAAAGCCTGTCACCTTATCGTAAGAGACTTGATACCCTGTTTCCTCGGTCGTGATTCCCAAGGCGTAATAGACAGCCGTCACTAAGCCAAAGTAGCCCAAGCTAATTGCCATCAACAGTAAAGCGTCATAAGCGAGCGCTGCATAGCGTCTCCAAACAGGAGCGATGGGAAGTGCTGCATAATCAATAGCCGACATGAGGTGTTCTCGCGGTTGTTTTTAACGTAGTCGAGAAGATTATCAGAATTTCAAAAAGGCGTCAGGCATTGCCGTGTTTAAATTCGCGAATGAATTTAGAGGGATCGTTGATTTTGAAACTGCGAGAAGAGGTCTTTCCTTGCAATAACCGATCGGATGGCTTGAGGAGAGCGTTTATCTAGCGCTTCACAGCAGTCGAGAAGCAGCTTTTGCAAGCTGATGAGCTCGTTGGGAGGCAGGTTTTCCTCATGATCGATAAACTCTGCGAGCTCATCCATGAACGATCGAAGTTCAATAATGCGCGTCGCAAACTGAAGCCGTCTTGCGCTTTGGGCGTGTTTGCAACTAATTGATACGACGTTACTCATGGGTTTTCCTCCGTGGACGCCTTAAGCATAGTCGGTTTCTAACCAAAAATCCAAAAAGACGCCCAAGTCACAATCCGCTTAACGCGTGCTGAAAAAGTGATCGATGTTGTGCGATGGTCGTGCCGTGAAGCGACTGACGATCAGCGCAGCTAACATCGCGACAATGAAGCCCGGCACAATTTCGTAGAGCCATGACGACAGCACCTGATCGTTAATGGTGAGAGATGACGAAGACCACCATAAAACGGTTACAGCGCCTGCAATCATTGCACTCACCGCCCCATGATAGGTTAATTTCGACCATACCAGTGAGAGAATGATCACGGGTCCAAATGCCGCACCGAAGCCTGCCCAAGCGTTGGCGACGAGTCCGAGAATGGTTTCGTCTGGGTTTAGGGCCAAGTAAGCTGCTACGGCACTGACGCCTAAGACGGCCGCGCGACCAACGATAACGACTTCGCGTTGGCTCGCTTCGCGTTTGAATAATCTGTGATAGAGATCTTCGGATAGCGAACTTGCGGATACTAGGAGCTGCGAACTGATGGTGCTCATGATGGCGGCAAGAATTGCCGATAGCAGAATGCCGGCAACCAGAGGGTGGAACATAATTTGTGAAAGCAGGATAAAGATCGTTTCCGGATCGGCTAAGGTGAGATTATGTTGCATCACATAGGCACGGCCGACTAAGCCAACACACAAAGCACCGCTTACTGAGAGAATCATCCAGCTGATGCCAATTCGACGTGCCGTTGGAATGTCTTCGACCGATCGAATTGCCATGAATCGAACGATGATATGCGGTTGTCCAAAATATCCCAGACCCCACGCCATACTCGAAATGATCGCCATGATGCCGAGATTACTGGTTAGGGACAGCATGGACGGGTCGATGCTCGTTAACGTTGCACTGACATCTTGCACATCAAATATAGCAACTATTGGTACTACAATTAATGCGACGAGCATGATACAGCCTTGCACGAAGTCAGTCATACTGACGGCGAGGAAGCCGCCAATTAGGGTGTAGACAACGACGACACCAACCGTAAGTAAAATTCCGAGTTCGTAACTTTGACCGAAGGCTGACTCGAATAGCTTTCCACCCGCGACCAGCCCCGCGGAGGTGTAGAGGGTGAAGAAGACAATAACGACGACGGCAGCGACGGCTCGAAGCGATTTTCCTTCGGGCTTCAGTCGATTACTTAGGTAGTCGGGGATGGTCACCGCATCGTTTGCGAGCTCTGAGAAACGTCTTAGTCGCGGCGCGACAATCAGGTAATTAAAATACGCACCGATGACTAAGCCGATGGCAATCCAAGCCGATGACAAGCCGTTGATGTACATGGCACCAGGAAGCCCCATTAAGATCCAGCCGCTCATGTCCGATGCACCCGCGGATAATGCAGTGACTGCGGGTGAAAGTTGACGTCCACCCAGGAGGTAGCCTTCTACATCGGTTTCAGTATTGCGGTAAGCGTACAGTCCAATACCGAGCATTGCGATGAAATAGGCGGAAATTGAAATGAGGGTGTAAATGTCCATTAACGGGCCTCAGTAGGATCATCCAGATCGTTTATTATAGTTATGATGAGTGACATCGATGTGGCTTTCTATGTTATGGAAGCGAGGGCGCATAAGCAAGGGGATCTATTTAATGTA